>CAZWDF010000059.1:0-7069 GCA_964632335.1 uncultured Candidatus Saccharibacteria bacterium
GCTGGCTATAATTGCGATTTTGGATTTTGGATTTGATTTGACATTTGGATTTTGAAATTTGGATTTATAAAATCTCACTCCTTCTTCAAAATAGAATTTTGGCGATTCCGCTCCTATCAAAACCGTTTCGATTTCTCCCTTAAAATCTTCTGTCAAAAAATAAAGGGGAACATTAAAACCCCAGTCGGGATGGGGAGCCGAAATTATAATTTTTTCTGGATTTTTTTCTTTTAGCTTTTTGCCTAATTTTTCCAAGGCCTCAATCGTATTTTTAACTTGAGCCCTGTCTTTAGGCGAGCCAACCGAGGGCAAAATTATTGGCGGGTGGGGCGAGATAGCAACAAAAACAATTTTTGGCATATCATTTTAATATCAAATCTAAATTTTCGCCACATTTGGGACATTTGCCGGATTTATCGTGGCGGTGGATGATGTAATTCATTCTATCAATGCAGAGGGCCCGGCATTTTGGGCAAAAAGTATCTTCCGAAGGAAGACCGGGAACATTGCCTGTATAAACATATTTCAGGCCGGCTTCCTTACCAATTTTATAAGCCGTCTCTAAGGTTTCAACCGGAGTATCTGGTAAATGTTGGAGTTTCCAAGAAATTACTCCAGAAAATTGGGAAATGTGCCAGGGAGTTTCAGGACCCAATTCTTCATAAATAAATTTAGCAATTTTTCTAAACATTCCTTCTGAATCGCTCAAGGTAGGAATAGCCAAAGTTGTAATCTCAATCCAAACTCCCGATTTTTTCATTAATTTCGCTGTATCTAAAACCGGCTGCAACCTTCCGCCGCAGTTTTCTTTATAAAATTTATCGTCGAAGCTTTTGATATCAATGTTATTAGCATCCAAATATGGGATAACCAACTTCGCCGATTCCTCTGACATAAAGCCGTTGGAAACAAAATTATTTTTCAACCCGGCTTTTTTTGCTAATTTCATTATGTCTAAAGCGTATTCCAAGAAGATCGTCGGTTCTACATAGGTATAAGAGATGCTCGGTAAATTATTTTCCAAAGCAATTTTCACAATTTCTTCTGGCGAAATGTCTTCCCCGGGAATTTCTTTTGCATCTTTAAATCCCTGTGAAATGTCAAAATTTTGACAATTTGCACATTTTAAATTGCAACCGACTGTAGCTACCGACAAAGAATAGCTTCCGGGTAAAAAATGAAAAAATGGCTTTTTCTCAATGGGATCAATATTCACGGCAATGGCTTTCCCGTAATTTAAGGCATACAATTTTCCACCAATATTTTCTCTCACCCCACAAATTCCTCTTTTCCCAGGTAAAATAATACAATAATGAACACAATTTTGGCACTGAACCTTTTTATCTTTTAATTTTTTGTACAAATATGCCTCTTTCATTTTTATTTTTAAATTACCTTATTTCTTTAAACCAGATAGCAAATCCTACCAAACTGCTCAGCAAAAATATCGAAATAAAAGCCCAAAGTAAAAAGCCAGAAAAATCATATTGAGTGAGTTCCCAGAATTCATTAATTTTGTGATTAAGACTCATAATCCCATATGCTCCTCCTTTTATAAGAATTCCGATTAAAATAGGGGCGAAAATCCAATCCAATTTTTGAAAACCATCTCTTATTATTATCCATAATGCTATTGTGGTAGGAATATAAACAATCATTAGTGGCGCCCCAATAGAAAACCATTTTTCAATAATGTGTCCTACCGCAGAAATATCACTTCCAAAAAGAGATAAAATTCCGTTAGCCCAAAAATGGCTTATTTTGCGAAGAGGCGTTTCCCCAACAAAACTGATAACTATCAAAAAAACACCCAAAAATTTTATCCTGGGATTCTTAGTAAAATTAAACTTCTGACTTATTTTTTTGAGAAAATCTTCCATATTTATTGTTCTTTTTAGTTTTAATCGACTTTAGTCGATGAGAACTTCGTTCTCATCTTCACCTTTGCCCCTCGCTCCGCTCGGGGCTCGTTAAATAATTATAAAATAAAGATGTTAAATGTCAAAACTATCCTTTGGGAATTCCTTAAAATATGATAAAATTTATAATATATGAAACATCGAATTTTTATTGCTATTAATTTTCCGGAGGATATAAAGAAAAAATTGGTAGATTATCAGTCAAAATGGCCTGATTTGCCAATTAAATGGACTAAAAAAGAGAATTTGCATATTACTCTAATTTTTATTGGCTATACGAATGATGAAGAACTTTTAGAAGTTTTAAAAATTACCAAAGAAGTTGCCCAGAGAAATAATTCTTTTTCAATAAATTTAAACAAAATATGCTACGGTCCGCCAAAGAAAATGCCACCCCGAATGATTTGGGTTGAAGGAGAAAAAAGTATCGAGCTAGGAAAATTACAAAATAATTTGGAAAACTCTCTTTTTTCAACTCCTATTAAAAACTTAAAAGAGCCGGAGGCCCGACCCTACACTTCTCACATAACTCTGGGAAGAATTAAAGCTTGGGAATTCCGGAAAATTGAACCTGAAGAAAGACCAGAAGTAAATGAAGAAATTAATTTGAATTTCGAAGTTAATTCGATTGAAGTAATGGAAAGTGAATTAAAAAGAGGGGGAGCAGAATACGCGGTGCTGGAATCAGCACCGCTAAAATCCTAATTTCTAATTTCTAATTTCTAATTTCTAAACAAAATGAATGTGCATTTCGTTGGTATCGGTGGCATTGGTGTTTCGGCTTTAGCTAGATATTATTTAGAAAAAAGAGCCAAGGTCACTGGCTCTGATTTAGTTTCTTCTGAAATTACTGAAGCTCTTAAAAAAATGGGGGCAAAGATTTTTATTGGACCCCATTTAGCGAGAAACGTTCTCGCTCATACTGATTTGGTGGTTTATAGTCCAGCGGTACCGGCAAATAATCCAGAGTTAAAAAGAGCAAAGAAATTGAGAATAAAATGCCAGAGTTATCCAGAAGCCTTGGGAGAGTTAACAAAGAAATATTTTACAATTGCAGTTTCTGGAACTCACGGGAAAAGCACGACCACGGCAATGATTGGTTTATTGCTGACCAAAGCCGGTTTTAACCCAACGGTAATTGTTGGGACAAAAGTGAAAGAATTTGGCGATTCGAATTGCCGGATAGGGAATAGTAAATACTTAGTAATTGAGGCAGACGAACACATGGCTTCGTTTTTAAATTATTGGCCAAAAATTATTGTTTTGACGACAATCGAAGCTGACCATCTCGATTATTATAAAAATCTTGGTAATATTCTTAAAACCTTTAAAAAATACATTGGCCATTTACCAAAAGAAGGAGTGCTGGTTGTAAATAAAGATGATAAAAATGTTCAAAAAATAATTTCGAGCCTTAGAATTAATGGAAGTCCGCCTTCCATTATTTTTTATTCTTTAAAACAGGAGGAAACAAAAACAATAAGGAAAATCTTAAAAATTCCTGGCGAACACAATGTTTCTAATGCTCTGGCAGCTTTAACAGTGGGCCGAGTTTTAAAAATCCCAGATAAAATCAGCTTTAAAGCTTTGGCAGAATATAAGGGTTCTTGGCGCCGCTTCGAAATCACTAAAATCTTAGGCCCCAAACCCTATACCCTAATCTCAGATTACGCTCATCATCCCACTGAAATTAAAGTAACTTTAAGGGCTGTTCGAGAAAAGTTCCCGAGAAAAAAAATTTGGTGTTTTTTTCAGCCTCATCAATACCAGAGAACTTTTTATTTATTTAAAGATTTTGTAAAAGTGTTCCGCCAAGCCCCAGTTGACAAACTAATAGTTACCGACATTTATGATGTGGCCGGGAGGGAAGAAAAAGGAATAAAAAAGAAAGTTAATTCGGAAAAGTTAGTCAAAGCGGTTAACAAAAATTGGGTGATTTATTTGCCAAAGAAAAAGATTATAGATTATTTAAAGAAAAACCTGGCAGGTAGCGAGAAGGTGGTAGTAATTATGGGAGCTGGAGATATCTATAATCTAGCTGTCCACTTGACAGAATTAAGAAAGAAAAAGAAAATAAAAACAGAAGAATTTTGATTATTCAATTAAATAACCAACTTGCCTGCCCCGTAGGAAGCCGAAGGCTTTCCTTCGGGGCTTTTTAGAAGGTAAGAAAATAACTTTATCAAAAATGATTAAAGTGCCATCTAATTTAGCACTGATTTCTCTAACTTCGATTTTACCTAATCTTTTTTTGATTTTTTGGAAAATCTCTTTTAATTTTTTACTTTTCTTCGGATTAATAATAAAAATGTCTGACGTTTGGCTAAAAGAAAGAGTTTCTTCTAATGCTTTCAAACTCTCTTTTCCTCTGAAGACTTTAATTCCTTCTTTTTCTTTTGAGTATTTCGATTCCAAAGCAGCAATAACCCGGATAAACTCCCTTTCTTTTTCTTCAATTTCTCGCTTTTGGATTCTCAAGACCCCTAAAATTCTTTCCGGCGACTGGGCGACAAAATATCTTTTTCCTTTTTGTTTTGCTTCGGCGAACAGCCCCTTTTCTTCCAATCTTTTAATGATTCCGTAGGTCGTCGGCCGAGTAATTTTTGTTAAAGCGGCGATTTTTTGTACCGAACTCGGCCCCAATTCCAAACCAGCTAAATAAACCCTGACCTCTTTTTCCGTTAACCCCAATTTCCTCAATTCTAAAGGTAGAATTTCCATAGTTTTAACATAAATTATTATTTATAAAATGTCAAGGAATATAGAAATGTCAGTAATTATTTTACAAATGAAAATTGAGATTTTGGCTTAAAAATTAGGGATATTTGGAGTTGTGGATAAATTTTGTCGGAAACTCTTGACAAAATATCTGGCTATGATAGTATTAAGGCAGTTGCTGAGAAATTTTATAACTCAGCTTTGACAACTGCATCTGTGATGCGTTGACAGAAACGAAAGGAGGTGAAAAACTATGAAGGAAGTTTTTTGCAGAATAGTATTTTGGGTGGCAGTGGTTTTATTTGTAGTAGAGGTTGTTGCATTCGTCTGGTTGAGAATCGAGCTATGGCAGTTGGGGGCCAATGGATTTGTTAACCTTGCAGCCCATCTTGGAATTCCTTAAAAAATCAAGAAAGGAGAGGAAATGAAAAAGATAATAGAGAAAGTGATTCCAGCGAACTCTCTGCCAGAAGGTTTTGTTTCGTCCATACATCCAGTTTCTCATCCAGTGTCTTTAGAGGTTGGATATCCAAAGACAGATGAAGAACTGGAAGCGATGTTCCGGCTAAGGACTAAAGTCTACACAGAATTGGGCTATATAACAGCCGAGAGCGACATTGACGAGTACGACTTGAACAAGTGTATCTATTTTATTGCTAAGATTAATGATAGGTTAGTAGGGACTGTCAGGTTAGTAATAGATGACCCCTTGCCTACGGAATTAGATATTGCTTTTAAAGAGCCAGAAGAGATAGCTCGTATCCCCAGAAATAAGCGAGGAGAAATCAGCAGATTGGTTAGTATAGCAAAGGGAATGAACCATTTAGTTTCTTTAAGTTTAATCAAAGCAATAATCAAGTGGGCACAAGAAAATGACTTTCTGGGAGGATATGCATCTATTTTTAAAGGGGCGTTTAATCCGGCTTTCTCAATACTTGCTCATCCTATAAGTTCTACAACCTTGAAATACGACAAGGATCTACTGCACAATTATTTTTACAAAGGCGATAAAGTTTTAACCATATACTATCTGAGAGATGAAGCAGCAGAATTTATGGAGAAAATGAAATTTTAAAAACCAGATATTCTTGGAATATCTGGTTTTCTTTTTTTAAAAAAGATGATACTATAGGTTAATATAATGTCAATAACTGGAATACTAATTTTAATCGTAATTTTGATTAATCTTACCATTGGTTTTCTGGTCTTTTTTAAAGACAGAAAGGTATTAGCAAACCGAATTTTTTTGGGTATAACTTTAGTAGCAGCTATCTGGGTATTTGGAGCTTTGATATTTACAGAATTGAGACAAATCTATTGGGGATTAATTGGGGCAAGAATTGCTTTTGTAGGAGCATCTTTATTGGCTCCCTCACTGCTTATTTTTTCTTTAATTTTTCCTAAAGAGCTTGGGTATATTTCTCTAAAAAAATATTTGATAATTTTACCACCTCCTCTTTTTTTCGCATTAATTTCTCTTTTCACTCCTTTGATAGTTAAAAGCGTAGAGCTCAAACCCTGGGGATACAATCCAGTTTACGGTTCTTTTTATCTGTTTTTCGCTCTATATTTTTTAATTTATATTGGTTTAATAATTTTTAATTTTGTCAAACAATATTTAGAATCCTCTGGAGTTCAAAAAATTCGATTTAAATATCTTGCCTTAGGGCTCTTCATTTGTATTTTAGTTGGTCTTGTTACCAATTTAATATTTCCAGCTGTAACCGGGCTCTCAAAATTTTCTAATTTAGGACCAGCTAGTCTTATATTTTTTACCATTTTTACCGGGTATGCGATTGTTGCTAAACGGCTTTTTGAAATTAGAGTTGTTTTAACTCAACTTTTAGTAGGGGTGATTGCTATTTTACTTTTGTTTCAGGTTTTAGCTTCAGAAACCTTTTTTGAATATATTTGGAAAGGGGCTCTTCTTATAACTTTCTTAATCTTTGGCTGGCTTTTGATAAAAAGCGTTTTAAGTGAAATTAGACATCGGGAGGAGCTCCAAAAAGCTTATGCTGAAGTGGAAAAATTAAGTAAGGCGAAGTCGGAGTTTATTTCCATTGCCTCTCATCAACTAAGAACGCCTTTGACTGCAATAAAAGGATATATTTCTATGCTTCTTGAAGGAACTTACGGGAAATTGTCAGAAAAAAGCGAGAGACCAATGGAAAATGTCTATAAATCAAATGAAAGGTTGATAAAATTAGTAAATGACCTTTTAAATATCTCCCGGATTGAATCAGGAAAATTGGAATTAGAACCTCAAAAAACCTCAATTGAAGAGGTAATCTCTAATGTAGTCGAAGAACTAAAGATTGAGGCAAAAAAGAAAAACATTTATTTGAATTGGGAAAAGCCCCATAAACCTTTGCCGAAAATCTTAATAGATATTGATAAAACAAGACAGATTATTTTAAATATAGTAGATAACG
>CAZWDF010000060.1:0-7017 GCA_964632335.1 uncultured Candidatus Saccharibacteria bacterium
TCGGCATTATCGCCATATTGGCGGCCGTAGTTTTGGTCGCCATTAATCCGGCAAGGCAGTTTGCTCAGGCAAGAGATTCACAACGGGTTAGCAATCTAAATGCTATTTTGAACGCTATTGGACAGAAGATGGCTGATTGCAAGGGTGAATTTGATGCATCTATTACCGAGTGCCCGGTACCAGTAGGAGGTTCAGCTTGCCCGGCTTTACCAGACGGTCTTGCTAATATAGCATATATCGATAATGCCGTCGGTGGAACTGGCATAAATTTGTCTTGCTTGGTACCGACTTATGTATCTGCTCTACCGACCGATCCTTCAGGGCCTACTGCACCATCTACTGGTTATCAAGTTTATCAGGATACCAATGGTCGTGTCCATGTTTTAGCTGATACTCAAGAATCAACTATTCCGCGTACAACTGCAATAGAAATAGTTCGCTAATTGATTACAAGGTAGGACATACATATATAGTAGGACAACGAGGTAGGACATTGAGTAATTTATAGTGGGGCTTGACCCCACACCTAAAGAGCATTGGGCACTGCCCACCGAAAAATAAAATTTATGCTCCTTAGGTGTGGGGCTTGACAAACCTTTCTGGTTAGTGTAAAAATAAAGCCAGAGAAATTAGCCACCGTATAATGTGATTAGAGGAGGGTAATCAGTCTATTAGTGACAAAATCTCTAATCATAGACAATTTGGAAAGATGTTATAGGGGAGCGGTGGTTTTTTGTTGCCCGATTTTCAGCGCAGTTTTTGGCTGCGTTTTTTGTTTTTAAAATTAAAAAAATCTGATGGAGTTCAAACTTTAGTTCGTAGAAAATGGATTTACCCACCAAAAATTTTTCTGAAAAAATTTAGGCGGGTTAAGGTTTGGACTTCACAAGAAAAGGAGGGCTACAGTGGGAGCTGAGTTCCCTGAAAAGGGAGCGAAAGAGCTCCCTCGCGGGGAGCTGAGCTCCCAAAAGGAGCTTTGTGAAGAAACCAAACAAAGGTCGGAAAAAATAATAATTAACAAATAATAAAACACTAATATGAACAAAAAAATATTGATTAGTTTAAGTGTAATCGGTGTAGTCGCGGCAGTTGCAATTGGCGGAACAATTGCTTACTTCTCTAACACCGAAACATCAGCCGGGAATATTTTTGTGGCAGGTGCAATTGATTTAAAAATTGACCACACAAAACAAACCTACAATGATGTTGATTGTAAAACTTGCAGTGTTTTCATCCAGAGTGACACTTCAAACTCGGTAACAGGAAAAGTGGGCGGTGGAGATCCAACTGTTTTTCCTTTTAACGCTGTTTTAGTCAGTACTCCTTATAACATAAGATGGACTGCCACTATTGACGACGTAGCTTGGATTTGGGCAACCGATCCTACTACTGAGTATGATGCCACCCACGACGTAATTTACACTTTCCAGAAAACCTTTGATTGGTATGGTCCGATTGACGGAGCCAGCCTTTCTTTTGTCGTAGGTTCTGATAATTCCGTGGAAGTTTGGCTAAACGGGGTAAAAATCGCCGAAAACACATCAGAGTACGGTTATGAAAGCGACCATGTTTTGACAATTTCAGATCTTGATGTGGATCAAGGTGCAAACACCCTTGAATTCAAAGTTAAGAACTGGGCGATGGAAGGAGGAACTTGGCAAACAAATCCGGGCGGTCTTTTGTACAAATTGGTCATTGACGGCCAATGCGACAATGATTATTTCAGAACCAATTGTCAGCTTTGGGGCTTGAAGGATTTGGAGAATGAGAAATTCTTCAACTTCAACGACGTAAAACCCGGCGACAGGGGAATCAACGTTATCAGTCTGCACGATTACAACAATGACGGATGGGTTTGTATGAGCGTTACCGAGAAAGTAGATAATGAAAACGCTATTAATCAATCCGAGGAAGTAGCAGGGGATGTCACTCCAGAAGTTGGAGAATTGTCAAACTATCTCAAATTATTTGTTTGGAGAGACAATAACGGTAACGGTATTTACGAACCGCCAACGGAAAACGCAATTGGCTCATACGTCTTCGACGCCATCAATAAAATTGCGATTTACGACGCGACAACAGAAACCGGTCCGCTTCCCGGAAGCACCACAAAAGACCTTGGTTTAGCGTGGTGTTTCGGAAATCAGACAGTTGATAATGAAACCGGGGCAATAACCTGCGATGGTTCGGGAGCGGATGTTTACGGTTACAACAAGGCGCAGACAGATTCTTTCTTGGCAAGCTTAGTTTTCTACACTGAACAGTCAAGAAACAATCCTAATTTCTTCTGCGTACAAGACTAAATATTGTAGAAATTATTAACAATTATCAAAGGTCGATTATTAGAGATTCACCCCGTTAAATAATTTCGCAAAACGAAAATTTAACTGGGGTAAACTAATTATCATGAACAAGAAAATATTAATCAGTTTAAGCGTGATTGGTGCAATAGCTGCAATCGCAGTCGGTGGCACAATTGCTTATTTTTCTGACACCGAAACCTCAACCGGAAACAGCTTCGCGGCTGGGACATTAGATTTGCAGGCCGATAACGCAGGTGCGGCAATGTTCTCCCTGACAAACAGAGTTCCGGGACAGAGTGGTGAAGAAGACATCGAGTTAAAGAATGCTGGCAGCAACGCTGACGAACTGGAGATTACCATAAGCGCTATTACCAATGTTGGAGGCGCTGGAGGTACTGAGTACGAAGATGGTGTGGGAAACCTCGGTGCTAACCTTGAGATGGTGCTTTGGTTGGATGTGAATCAAAATAATACTTTTGATGATGGCGATGTTGAGTTAATTAACGATGGCACCGTCGCCCCTTATAATGCTGTGGCTAATCCTAGCTTGACCTACGTAGATGCTGACACCTATGACAGCGATAACTGGGATGCAGTACTGGCCGCTATGGCCGTTGATGCTAAGGATGATTTCCAGATCAACTGGCAGATTCCCACTGATGTAGGCAATAATATTCAAGGCGACAGCATGAGTTTTGACTTGACCTTCGTCCTTGAGCAGGCAGCAGCTGACTAATAAAGCAAAAAGCTTGAAATTTTTTCGGTTGCCTCACCTCGCCTAAGTTTTGCTATGCAAAATTTAGCCGGGTAGTATTTCCTTGTGACTGCCCGCCGAAGTTTTCTTGGAAGACTTAGGCGGGCGTGGGGCAACTTGTAAAGATTTTAATGATTTTCGATTAAAAAATGAATAAGAAAAAATGAAATCCTTGAAAATAATTTATTACATAGTGATAGCTTTTATAGTTTTGATTGCGATTTTGCTTATTTTTTCCGCTTTTCCCATTCCGGGAAATTACAAAGTGCTGGTTGTTCAGTCGGGTTCAATGGAGCCGAAAATTAAAACAGGAAGCGTGGTAGTGGTAAAACCTGAAAAAGATTTCAAAATCGGCGACGTAATAACTTTTGGGCCTTACAGTAAAACAAAAGCGCCGACCACCCACAGAATTTACGATATAAAAGTTCAGGGAGGGGAGCCAATTTACATCACCAAAGGCGACGCGAACAACGCGCCAGATACGAGAGAAATTAAAAAAGCAGACATTGTTGGCAAAGTATTATTTTCCGTTCCTTATTTGGGTTATGCCGTGGACTTTGCCAAAAAACCGATCGGATTCGCTTTGCTTATTATCGTCCCGGCAGCAATTATTATTTACGATGAAATTAGAAAGATTTTCGGAGAAATCAAAAAAAAGAAACAAAATGCGTAATTCATTTATAAAAATTTTAGTCGTATTAGTAATTATAGGTCTTAACTGGAGCGGACTTTCGGCTGTAATTCAAACAGTCGCTTATTATTTAGATAACGAAGGGGGTCCTGGAAATACTTTCACCGCAGGAACCTTAGATATGAAACTTTCGGATACAAGCGGTGGGGATTTGCCGGAAAAATTATTTGACATCGCTTCGATGCAAAAGGGCCAGACCGAAACGCGAACAGTGCGCGTTACAAAAGCAGACGGTTCGCTTGATTTCCAGTACAATATCACCATCAGCTCCAGCGGCGATTTATGCAACTCGCTAACGCTTAGCGCAAAATTGGACGGCAATGAATACTATAACCTGACAGTGCAAAACGGCAGCATTATTCCGATTCCGCCCGCCGCGGCCATAAACTATTCCGGGCCTAACGATGACTGGACTTTTACTTTAACATTGTCAGGCAGCGCTCCGGAAAATGAAACCTGTAATTTTGACTTGGTTTTTGACGGCGTCCAAATTGACGGAGCAGGTTTTTCAGATGAAGAATTTTTATCAAGCAACGTAATTTCAGGAACGTGGCAGACCTGCAAACTATGGACAACTGAAAGCGATTTTAACGCTGGAACAAAAAGCGATGTAGTAGTATTTACTGATGGTGCTAACGGCGGTGATGGTGATGTGAAATTAACATCAACACCAAGTAGTGGAACCATTACATTAGTGCCAAATCAAGATGGTGACCACATAGCTTTGAGTAAAAACGGTAGCGGTGGCAGTAATTACGATAGAGTTACCACAAATGATGGAGATACTACTTATGTTTACTCTTCTGATTCCGCAGAACGATATGATCTCTACAATTTAGAAGATACAACTCAGACAGAAACTATAAATTCAGTTACCGTACATGCCAATATGAGAGCATCAAGCAGTCCTTCGTCTTCATCTGGACCGAATAATGCTGGAACAGGCGCCGATGTAAATGCCGGTGGTGGGACAATAACGTGGTCAAGCCCCACCAACATTCAAACTGTCGGTAGCCCTTATGCAACAGCAAGTGTTTCTTCGAGTGCAACGACCCACTATCTTCAAGGATCAAATTATGGATTCGTTATTCCGACCGGAGCGAACATCACCGGAATAACGGTTACTATTAATCGCTATTCAAGTAGCGGCACTAATCGAATAAAAGACAGTAGAGTTAGTTTAGTCAAGGCTGTAGGAGGCGTTCAGACTACAAATAAAGCAGTGACTGGAAATTGGCCTACTTCTTTGGGGACAGCAACGTATGGTGGAGACTTGTGGGGAACCGCTTGGACTGCCGCAGAAATTAATGATCTCGGTTTCGGTGTGGTTCTATCCGCAGTAAATGCTAGTAGCTTATCAACCAGGACAGCGACGGTTGATTATATGAGCATAACTGTCAATTATTCAATGCCAGTTCCACAGGGACGTGTTTATCTCAAAACAAACAATCAGGAAGATATGAGTACGTGGACTGATTTAGGGACAACTTACGGAGAAACATCCAAAACATGGACTACAAATCCAATCACGCATACTGATTGGTCATGGACGGATATCAACGCTTTGCAAGCTGGGGTCGGTTTTCAAAATGCTGCTGACGGCGCAAGAGCGACGCAAGTCTGGGTTGACGTAAACTATCCAACAACTACCTACGTTGCTTCAGGCGCGATCACGTCCCAGCAATACGACAAAGGTGGAATAACAAAATGGACTACTCTTGAGTGGGATAAGATTCCTCCAAGCGGAGCAACTTCCGTTGGAACGGAAATTAGGTTTTCAAACGATAATTTACATTGGTCAAGTTGGTATACTGTTCCGAGTAATTTTGATATCTCCAATCGTCCGTCTGCACAGTATATCCAATGGAGAGCAACTCTTTCGACATCCAACAATACCCAGACTCCGATTTTACAGGAGGTAAGGGCGTGCTATTCGCAACCTTCAACGACAACTTTGAATGATATTAAGCTAAACGAATTTTTACCGAATCCACAAGGCGTGGAGTACGGTTGGGATTTTGGTAATGATGGAGATAGCAAGCCAAAGGGCGAGTGGGTGGAGCTTTATAATAACGGCGCTTCGGCTGTTGATTTAGCTGGATGGCAAATTAGCGATAGTGACGGCAATTCAGTAACTATTGATTCTGCGCATGTGCTGAGTGGAACTGTAATCGGCCCGCGAGGTTCTGGTAGCGAATGGCTAGTTGTTTATATGAATAAGGAAATGTTTGATAATGGAAAAAGAAGTTGCTTCCTCTTTTGGTGTTGGTGGGACGGAGGCGATACAGTGAACGTAATAGACCCATATGGAGTGAATGTTGATCATTGGGATTATGACGTTTCTGGAAATGCGTGTGATTTGGAACCAACCCCGGGTGGGGGTAACGATAATCCGGCTTCTGGATCCTGCTCGGAAGGCGTTCCACCAAATAAATCATACGCCAGAATTCCTGATGGAACAGATTCTTGGTTTGATCCAATTCCAACTCCGGGAAGGCAAAATGAATTAGAAGAAGTTGTCCTGGAAGATGAGCAGACGCTTGAAGAAGAACCGATAGAAGAAAACGAGGAAGAAGAAATTATTTCTGAAGAGGAAATTACTGAAGAAGAAATTATAGAAGAGGAAGCGCCAAACGAAGAAGAAACTCCTGTTGAAGAAGAATTATTAACTGAAGAAAATCAAGAAGAGGGAATAGTTGATAAGATAAATAATACAATAGAGGAAATGGTAAGCGGTCTATTTGAAGAAATTATTCCAGATGAAGCAACTAACGAAGAACCAGCAACCGAAGAAATATCAGTTGTTGACGAAACTTCGGTTGTTGAAGAAATACCAAATACCGAAGAAACTATTATTGAAGAAACTCCGATTATCGATGAAAGTACGATTATCGAAGAAAATCAAGAAGAGGGAATAGTTGATGAGATAGTAGATGGGATAGTTGAAGAGATATTGCCGGAAACTGAACCCGCTAATGAAGAACAAGCTTCTGAAGAGCCGGCTGAAGAAATAACTCCTACTGAAGAAACGATTATTGAGGTACCAACAGAAACTCCTGCAAACGAAGAGCAAACAGTAGTTGAAGATTCTTCAGAACCATTAATTGAAGAAAATACTCCGGCTATCGAGGAACAGCCACCAGTTATTGAGGAACAGTCAGTCGATGTCCCAAATAACAATTCTGACGACCAGAATGTGTCTGCAGAGAGCAGCGGCGATGGCGGCGATAGCGGAGGCAACGGCGACAATGGAAGCGGAGACAGCAGTG
>CAZWDF010000061.1:0-6895 GCA_964632335.1 uncultured Candidatus Saccharibacteria bacterium
TGTATTAATAATACCATTATATAAGCATTTCTCGTTAAAAATCTGATAAATCTTGTCGGCCTTCTCAGTCCAGCCTCCTTGATGCGTATTGTAGAGCCCGACCTTGGTTAGTAGCGTCTGGAGAGTGCGCGGCTTCATCCCTTCCTTGAAGGCGGCCCTGCTGACGTTCCTGTAAAAGCAGGCTCGGGCCACTATCCGGGCCATGTCCTCAGGAGCCATGCCGACCATCTGGAGGGAGCCGCTCGCCTTCGTGTGAGCGTCGCGCAGTTCGCGGTACTTGTTATAAATCGCATCGGGGACTTTCGGGTAATAGATAATGTCGTTGTAGCAGGGGTACTTTCTAAAGAGCCCTTCCGTCACTTCCTTCGGGGTCAGATACGATATCCTTGTCTGCGTCTTGAGCCAGTAATCGCGGAACCATCGGTCCTTTATTCCCGGCACGAGCGACGGAAAGGAAAGCGCGGTCCAGCCGCGCTGATAAACGTGCGTCCAGAAGGTCACCATGTTCTCGCGGTACTTCGCATCGAGCCACCAGAAATCGGGGATGTTCGCGAAAACGCAGAGATGCCGCGTCCTCATCTTCGTGAAAATCTTCTTGAGATCCTTGTTCTCGCGCTTGTTCCAGTCCTCGCCCATCATCACGTTCACGGCCTCGTCTATGATCATCGGGGAACCGTCCTCGAGCTCGTCCACTAAGCGGCTGATGTCGTTAAAGGAGTAGGCGATGTACTTGCGCGGATTGAAGCTCTCGACCGTCTCCTTTATCGGGGTTCCGAACTTGTGACGGAGATAGTGCCGCGCTGCCTGAATAGAGAAGGTCGTTTTCCCCATACCTTTGATGGAGTCCACTGCCGCGAGAACGTCCATGTCCCGGTCCGTCCACTCGGCAGAGAGCTTCGCGAAGCTGCTGAGAGCCGTGAGAGCATCCTGTTCTGCCACGTGACTAGTTAGCGGGACTTCTTTTTATGCCTGCTGCTTCCTTCGACATTCGCTTAAGCAGCATACGTCAGTCCACGAACTACGACAGGTTGATGACAAAGCTACGTGAATCAACGAACTCTATGAAAGAGGTATACGAAATTAAGAGGGGAGCAACTAAATTTTTAAGTTTTGCCTTCTTTTCAAGAGAAGTATGTCTTCTATGTCTGCTTAAATCCCTCGAGAAGTTCTTGCGTGGGCCGCGCCGAGCCCTGCCGGGGAGCGCGTGAAGGACGTGAAGAAGACGTGAAGGCTGGCGTGAAGATGGTAGGGAGGGGACGAATCGAACGTCCGACGACCGGCTTATGAGGCCGGGTCTCTGCCACTGAGTTACCCCCCTGTTCGTTATCTGCCGAACTCCTGTACGGCTTTAATCTGCTCGTCCCTGTCGAGCTTCTTCTTGACGTACTTCATGGTCGTACTCGGATCCGCATGGCCGACCACGTTGCTGACCTTCCTGATGTCGTGCGTCTTGCCGTAGCTGTCGTTCACCCAGTTCCTTCTGAAATCGTGCGTGCGGAACTTCGGGTTGACGGTCTGAGAAGCCTTGATGAGCTCCTTCCTGTAACGGCCATAGATGAGGTCCAGCCTGCTTATCGTGAGCTCGTCCGTCCCGAGGAAGGGATAGGTCGCTGTTGCTGCCTTGATGAAGCCTATTATATACGGGGAATACTTCTCAGGAATCCACACATCGCGGTACTTCCCCCCCTTCGTGAGGAGCTTGATCTTGAGCCCGATGCCGTGGATGTCTTTCACTTCCTCGGCGGCCCTCTTCTTGATGCCAGCCACGTCGTTGTACCTCGCCCCCGTGACGTACTGGAGTACGGCAATCATCTTATAGGGTTCGGGCAGTAGATCGATCGTCCGCTTCTGCTCCTCGATGCTGAGGTAAACCCCCTCTATCTTCGGCTTCCTGTTGTACCCCTTCGGCTTCACGAGCAGCTTGAGTTCGTCCTCGCGGCCCGTAGCGAGAAGGTAAAGCCTGAAGGCGTAGTGCGCCTTCAGATGCTTCGGGATGAACTCGTTCATACGTTCTATCGAGGAGTCATCAGACTGAGCGAAGAAAGTCCGCAGATAGGTCTCGTACTGCTCAGCCGTTCGCGGGCTTGTTTTCTGCCGGATGAAGCTTTTTATCTGTTCCTGAAGTTCCAAAAATACCCCCCTTCTCCCTCAGCACTGCGAGGCAGTCCTCGATCCTCTTCGCGTCCATGTAGCCCGTCCTGAAGAAGTAACGATAGCCTTGAAGGACGGACTTCATCTTCCTGTTCACATCATCGAGCAGCATTATCATCGCATAGACGTGCTCGCGCTTCTGCTCGCCCTTGACCTGCGTGACCTTGACGTAGAGATCCCAGTATTCGGCGAACTTATTCCTCACTTCCATAAGATCCCCGTCCTGCCTTGGATCCATAAGGAAGAACATCGAATCAAAGAGGTCATAAGTGACCGCAAAGTAGCAGATGACGTTCTCCACGACCGAGTTCTTCCAGACCTGAACCTTCGCGAAATCTATCTCCTCGAGAATCTTGCTGATGCGAAAGTTCGTGAGATAGGCCGAGTGGCTCATTATCTCCTCCTTCTCTGTGTAGCCTCCCGGCTTCGAGGGGTCCTTGTCGTACGGAGTGCTCAGCTCGGGTCGCGCTGCCGAGAGAAGAGGCGCGGCCATTATTTCTTCCTCCTCGTGTAACTTGACCAGCCGACCTTTATCCAGCCTTCCTTCTTCATTATAGAACTGAGTACTGCGCCCGGATTAACCCCTAGTGGTACGTCCGCAGTTTTCAGCATATCGCCTTTATAGTTTCTGATCCAGTCGCGGAATATCGCGCTCTTTCCCCTAATCTCGCGTTTCTTTGCCTGATTTTTGTTTACTGGAAGAGGAAGAAACGACTGTATGTCTCTTGCGGATTCTAGAAGCACGTAGTCCATGTCCTTCTTTGCCTTCTCCGTTATGTCGCAGAGCCTTTCGTGCGCCTTCTGGAGCTTGCTTTGGAGCGCATAAAGATCTGCCTGCCGCTTGCTCATGTAAGCCTGCTCAGCCATCTTTGAGGCCTTTGCGGAGATTAACCTCTGCTTTAGGTCCTCTATCCTTTCGTCCGTGACCGAGCCTGTCATCTCTTCACCTTCGGGATGCGGCAGATGTTATTAAACTTGTCGAAATAGGCGAGCCCTTTCCGGCAGGGCTTTCCCGCCTGAGGATCGGGGGCCGCCGAATAGACCGCGTTACATTTCGCGCACTGTTCGATGTCCGTATCTAGGAAAGGAGGCAGGGAAAGATAGTCGCAGTCTATCAAAGGCTTCGGTCGCTGGTAGTCTACGGGGCTCATGTAATCACTGCGCCCGTGCCTGCCGCAGCCGTATTCCCGACCGTCGGAACTGATATCTGCGTCTGCGCTACGACCTGCTTAGCTACGTCTTGCGCGAGTCCTGCGTTACTTCCTCCTGTCACGCTCGTGAACATCCCCCACGCGACCGACACAAGCACGAGGAATATCCCTGCTCCGATGATCCATTTTATCACTTCGCCCGGCTGCTTCAGCTTCGCAAGGATGGCGTTGGCCTGCCGCCTCTGTATTTCGGCTTCCACTAAATCGGAGCGTTCGGACGTGCGGAAGTACGCGATGAGGTCTCCTGCATCTACGGATTCGCCTATCAGGTTTATGGTGAGCTTCTCGCCCTTTTCCTTCAGTTCCCTGAAGGCATCCGCGAGCTGGTCCCCAGCTACTATACCGACCTCCTTCAGCCTCTTCACGGCAGCAGCTATCCGCATATCGAGGCTCAGCGCGAAGTTCCCGTAAACGATGGCTATCGGTATCTTAGAGACTCCTTCGATGTAAACGTGCTTCGGATTTATGATGAACAGTCCACGGTTCTTCACCTGCGCTAGAGGGCCGTAAGCCTTCGCAGCGATGAAGTTCGCGTACTTCTTCTCGGTCGGATGAAACAAGACCATTCGCTTCGTGAAGCCTGCTATGAGGAACGTCAGGGCTGGAGTCCGCGTAATCATCATCAGGAGCAGCACGAACTCGATGAAGGCGAAGACTCCGACGAGCAGTATCATCTGAAGAGGATCCGTTCATCTCACCTTTTCTTTACCTTCTTCGCCTCGTATTCCTTCTCGACGTAAGTGAGGAACCAGCAGTAAAAATAGCCGAGGAACATCGCCGCGAACATTCTGAGGTCATCCGCATAGTTCATCCCAATTACGAGAGCGCAGAAGATTATCACGCTGATCATGCCTCCTCCGAGCAGAGCCCCTATCATCGTTACCTTATTCCTTCTTTCTTCGCACATTTATCTCACCTTCTTAGACATCCTCCGGCAGGCCGCGAGGTATTTGCAGTTCACGCAGTTGCCGGACGGGAATTTTTTATAGCACTTCGGTTTGTCAGCCATCTAATCACTTCTTTCTCGCGCCGTACCACAGCATCGCCGACCGCAGACCTTCTGCCGCGACGAAAGCGACGACTGAGAGCACTGTCAAGTCGTTGTTGCTCATTTAATCTCCTTCTTTATCCGTTCGATTTTAACATCATTAAATACCCAACATGAAAAGAGCGCGAACACGATAAAGAGCGAACAGAAGTACATCTCTGCCGCGAGCGTTGCGAAGCTGTCCACAAAACGGATAAGGTTCGCGCAGCCGCAACTGATAAACAAAGTCACTACTAGCATTATAGAACCACATAGAAGATTCGATGCGTTTTTAATCTCCCATGTTATTGTTTCTCCCTTTTTATTTTTAATGCTTATGTTCATCCGAATATCCTCTCCCTTATTCCCCTCGGTCGCGGAGGGGCCTGAAGGATGCTCGTATCCTGTCTGTTCTGCGTGATGATGGCTATCCGCTCGTTTATCTTCCCCGTCGGAGTGCCGACCGACCTGCGGATGTTCGCCTCGAAGAGCATCCGCGCCTGACCTATCGCGCAGTGGACCTTGAAGTTCTGCTTCTCGGGGGGAAGGCTGCGGATGTACTGGCAGACGGCGGCCTCGAAGAGGTTCTGAAACATATAGAGGTCGGTATTGTCGAGGAACGTGAGCTTCAGCGAATTCGAGAGCACGACCCAAAGGTCGGAATCCTTCAGCTTTTCGACCGCTATCTTGTCGTCGAGTATCTTCTCGATGGCCTTCCACATCTCGGACTGGAGGAATATTTCCGCATTCTGATTATCGGGAAAATGCCCGAAGCCCTGCGGCTGCTCCTCGGGAAGGTATTCCTGATTCACAGGCATCGGCATAGAATTCTGAGCGTTCGGATTATCCTCCGGCATAACGGATAATAGACGGACTTCCTTATAAACTTAGTTCTGCTGCCCGGGGTTCTCTATCATGTCCCCGCCTGCCGTGATGGTCGTGATGATGGCGTAGCCGAGCATCAAGATACCGAGCCCGTAGAAGAACCAGCTCATCGAAGTGTCCTGATTTAAGTATTCATAACACGACCATGAATTAGAGGATATTGATGTCGTGACGATTGATTTATCAGTCGCGTTAAATGCCTCATGCGAGAGCTCCGACGTACCGACGAGGTTCGTCGTACAGAACGGAGTTATCACTGTCAGGCTTGTGTAGCCGAGGAAAAGAAAGACTATCGCGCAGAGGAAGGGTATAAGGATAATCTCGTGCTGCGCGATTCTTGTGTAGAAGGAGAGGCCCATCAGCACAAAGCCGACCGCAATCATCGTGAGGTATATCTCGAGCAGCATCAAATTCCCTGCCTTACTATTCTATTCGTTAACTTAAAAAGAAAAGGGGTACGGAGCCTTTTATCGGCCCCGATCTTACATCTGGACCGCGAAAGCTCCGAGGATTATCGCTATGAGGGCCATCGCCGCCAAGATGAACGGCAGCATCGACGCGAGGTTGAACCCGTTCCAAGTTCCCTGTTCGGACTTGAGGAAGGTATCGTAACCGTCCATCGAGTAACCCGTGTATGCGAGCGAAACCGAGCCGTTGTACGCCGAGACTATTGTCACAGTCAGGTCACTCCTGCCTGAATCGTACGTGACCGATTCGTTTATGTCGTTCCCGCTCAGCGTGCTCCCGGAGATGTTCTTCATCGTCACGACGAGCGTCCCGTCCTTGACGGGATAGGATGTCGCGCGAGTATTGGTACAGGGGGCGGCCGGGGTACAGACTCCGGTTATGTTCGACTTCGCTTCTGCCGTTATGGTATCTTCCCAGTTCGACTGGCTGCTGTTCGTGAACTGCGACAGTACGACTGTTCCGATTATGAGTATCAGGGGAACCGTCAGTACCGCGTATACTATTTTGTCCATTTTTTTCACTTCTTTCTTTTGTTAAAGTAAAACGGGAGGAGGGCTGCCGTTGGTCCCGTCGTTCCCCTCCACTTTCGGGACCTTGTCCTGAGGCTTCCGCGCCGGGCTCACATCGCGCCTTTCAGCACGAAGGCTCCGAGGATTATGCCGACTATCACGACGGCTATAATCACGAAGGGCAGCATCGAGGCGAGGTTGAAGCCGTTCCACGTTCCGGTGTTCACTTTGTCGAACGTGTCGTTCGCGTCCGTGCTCCAATCTGTCTGATCGATGTTAGAGCTGAAGTTACCGAAGATCGCTATCGCGATTATCAGTACCATCGGCACGGTGAGCAGCGCGTATGTTAGGTTTTGCATACTACTTACCGAGAGAAGTTTATTTCGCCTGCTTATAAGGGAGGCTATTGACGTTCAGACCGCAGCCGTGACCGCTTCTTCCACTATCCTGCTGATGGGCTTCTTCCTGTTCTTCGAGCGGAGCCGTAGCTCGCGCAGGATGCGGTCGTTCATCGTGAGGCATATCTTTGTTCGCATTTTATCACTCCTGCTTGAAGGCCATGTATACCGCGAGGGCCACCCCTCCTAAGACGACGATGAGGAAATATTTCGCTACTGCTTGATCCGCATAGGCAGTTATTCCGC
>CAZWDF010000062.1:0-6801 GCA_964632335.1 uncultured Candidatus Saccharibacteria bacterium
GTCCTACTGTCTCCTGACAAAGTATACAACGACTTGCCTCTGGATGGGCAATAATCCTGTCTGGATTAATCCCGTCCTTACAAACAACACATATTCCATAAGTCCCATCCTCTATCCTCTTTAGGGCGGCTCGACAATCATCACGTAAGGATGAAGAGGCCCGATGGTTCTGGTTTTTTACTGACCAAAGGTTAAGAGCACCTCCTTTCTCATACTCTTTATCACTTTCGGAGACCGCCAGAGGATTATTCTTCAGCCAAGTTTCAAGCCTTTTTATAGTCGCCTCAAGCGACTCTCTACACGATTCAATTGTTTCCGGACTTAACATTTTTCTCCTCCCTTTTCAGTTTTTCCTTATTTTTATTTTTTTCTAAAAACAGCCTGCCTTATTGTAAAAGAAGCTAAAAAAGAGCTACATAATATAATTACCTCCTATCTAAAATTGCGAAAAACCCGCAAATATACGGGTGAAAAAATCTCTGATTATAAGGAGATTTAGCTAATTATAGAGAATCTAAAAACCTTGTCAAGCGGAAAAACCTTCCTTCAGTTAAAAATGTTAGTAATTAAGTACCTATACCTCAATCTATCTTTTGAAGCCCAGGCCTGATAAAATTTTTCCTTCCAGCTCTCTTTCCAAAATGACATTTCCGGTAAAAACAAGAAGCCGTCTTTGTAGCCAAGATAGCGAGTTTTAAATTGGGAGTGGAGAAAGGCAGTTTGAGCGCAAATTAAAGCTGATTTTTGATTTTTAGTTTCACAAAGGCACTTTATCGGAGAAAGATTATTCTGGCAGATTTTTCCAATAAGAGTTGGAAAAGTTTCAATCAAATTCAAATCCAGGACAAATCCCCTTCTTTCTAATTTTTTAACGATTTCTTGAGCAGACTCAGATAATTCCGGCATCAAAGCCGGTGGAATGGGATTTACTTTTGCACGGCGAAAAATGCTGGTCGATAAAAACTTTTCATAAAGACGGAACTTTCCTTTGCCCCTGCCTTTCGTTAGAGGCGCGTCAATGGCGATTGCTTCTGTATTTTTTAAATAAGGATTTATTACTTTTAAAGTATCTTTTCCAAAAACGTCTTCACATCTCTGGCAATGGTCTTTCGTTAAAATGCAAACCCCGGTTGTCTTTTTTTCTTTTCCACCGAGGTCAATTCCAATAAAAAATAGGGACCCACGAGCGAAACGAGTGGGAGGGTGGAGGGCGGGTTGTAGTCTTTCAATTTTTTTCACTTTAAAAAATAATTTTTAATTCTCCATCTATATTTTATCCTATTTCAGAATTGGTAAAATTAGGCTTGTTCTTTTAATTGTTTTTCTTTACCCCGTAGTAGAAATTTGACAGTGTTTTGTTTTGCAAAACACTATTTGCCGGAGGCAGTCAAATTTTCACTACGGGGTTTACTAAAGTAGAAAATGTAAATAATCTCCAAAATTGCCACCGTGTTGACCAAAAGCAAAGCTATAAACCATTTCTTGTGGTTATTTTTTGCTGCCCTCCAAAGAGCCACTCCTTTCCAGGGCAAAGTCCAAAGTAAAAGCAACCAAATAGCCCACGGATTTGCCATTAAATATTGTTCCATAAATTTATTTTTAAATTATTTCCTCGACCTTTTCTATCCACCGGCCGTATTGGCAGTCGGCGCTGTGAGAAGAAGGCGCCTCTTTCCTTAATAAATTTACCGCTTCTTCAAAAAGCCCCTGGACATAAGAAGGATCGGTATCTATCATTTGAATTTCTTTTTTAAAAGGCAATCTATCAACAAAACCATTTTCTTTATCAACCACGTAAAAAGCCAGGCATCCTTTTCTGACAGTTTTATATCCGTTTTTCTCCAGCAAAAAAGTGTAAATATCCATTTGGAGCTGGAAGCGGTCATAGACCGTAGGCACCTTGCTGCCGGTGGATTTGTAATCTAACGGAGCTAATTTACCCTCTGAAAATTCTAAAATGTCATCTACCGCGCCAAAAAGAGTGGCATCCAATGTCGGGTCGTAATAGCGTATTCCTTTAAAATTATTCCGCCACTCATCTAATAATTTTTGATTTGGGAAAAGCTTGGCCGGAACATTATTAGCGACCAGTAAAGGATGAAGTTCGCCTTTTTTCCGATATTTGTCAAATTCTTCCTTCAAAAGCAAATCCACCGCCGCATTAAGAGCGTAAGGATAGGGCTGGGGTCTTTTAATCCCCTGCTTCTTATCCAGCCAAAAACAAAGCGGACACTCATAATATAAATTCAAAGAATTGGGCGAAAGTTGTATCGGTCTATTATTATTCATTTTTTACTAAATTTCCTTTACCCTGAGGACATTCGGCTGAGCCCTTCAACCTAAATTTTGATTAAAAAATATAGGAATTTCTATTTTGAGGGTTGAAATCCTAATGATGATTCCGGTTCTTTGGTAACCTCTACTTCGCCAAATTGGTCTTCGTATTTTTTCATATTTTCCTCCAGAGCTTTAATTATCCGCTTCAAGTGACCAGGGCTCATTAAAACTCTACTAGTAAGCGTTGGAGGATTAAAGGTATTAATAAAATCCAAGCAAAATTCTTCTTTAGTGTGGCTTACTATCATTAAATTTGAATAAACCCCCTTTAAATCCTCATCTTTTGCTTTAATTTGAATTTCTTTTGGTTCCATAATTTTATTTTTTACCCCGTAGTCAGCTTCGCTGTACTTCGGGGCTCAATTAATTTCTTGCCCCGTAGTGAAACGAAGTTTCTACTACTGGGGTTCGACCTTGAATTTTTGCCGTTAATAACGACCAGGGCATGGAAATCTTGATATAACCTGAAATCCTTTCTTAAATTTTCTTCAAATAATTTTTGCAGAAATTGATAATTCGTCTGAGCTGCCAAATTATGCTTCTTAACTAATCTTCTGGTATATTCATCGATAACAAAAATTGGTTTGTCTAATGCGTAAAGTAAAATACTATCGCAGGTTTCGGGTCCAATACCCTTTAATTTTAGCAATTCTTCCCTCAATTCTTTCAGTTTCGCCTTTTTCATTCCTTCCAAACTGCCGTAATTTTCGACGATAAACTTGGCTAAATTAAATAGATATTGAGCTTTGGCTTTGTAAAATCCCGATGGTTTTATTAAATTCTCTAACTTTTTCGGTCCCAATCGATAAATATTTTTCAGCGAATTTATTTTTACCCTTTTTAAATTATTTATTGCTATCTCAACATTCTTCCAATTGGTTCTCTGCGTCAAAATTGCTCCGATTACTACCTCTTCTCTCTCTTTTTCCGTTTTTGGCCTTTCGCACCATAATTTCCATTGTCCTTTGGGCGTCCCGTATTTCTTTTTAAGCCCTTTGTATAATTTTCCAAAAACATTCATTCTTAATTTAAGTTCAACTTCTAATCGATGAACTTCGTTCATCTTCACGCACGACCCCGTTAGGGGGAGTGAGAAAGAACTTTAGTTCTTTCGACTTCGCTAACGCTCGGGTAGTTGATTATTTTTTTATTCTACCAAAAAATCGCCTCCGCCAAAAGGCGGATTGGCGACTGTATTTATTTAATTAACATTTTTTAACGGATTCTGGTCCCGACCGGAACGTCTTCATCGGGTTTTAAAAGCACTGGCCGACCCTCAACATCTGCCGCCAGAAGCATACCCTGACTTTTAATTCCCATCAAAACTCTTGGTTCCAAATTTGCCACAACAACAATTTTCCTATTGATTAAATCTTCTGGAGAATAAAATTTGGCAATTCCAGCAACAAGCTGTCTTTTTTCTTCTCCTAAATCTATTTCTAACTTTAAAAGTTTTTCAGATCCTTCTACTTTTTCCGCTTTAACTATTTTCGCTATTTTTAAATCTAATTTTTGGAAATCATCAAAATTAACCATATAATCTATCTTACCAAAAAATTGCCTCTTCGGCGACTCTTTGAAGCCTGATTTCAACAAACTTAAAAGTTATTTTTTGTTTTTATTACCATTAAAAGCCCGTCTTGAGGATAGTCTATTTTTTCTTCCTTTAATTTGTTTTTCTGTAATAAAATCGGTAGTCCTCCTTCTTGTAAATAATTTTTAAAATTTTCATAATTTTTCTTTCCAGCTAAATACTCAATTGCCATTATTAAAAAAGCCACCTTTGTTGAAGGAAGTGGAACTTTAAAATCAGTGAAGACCAAGGAGCCATCCTTTTTGACAACCCTTTTCATCTCAGAAATTACCTTATTTCTTTCCCCTTTTTCTATTTCGTGCAGAGCCAAAGATATCGAAGCTATGTCAAAAGTAGAATCTTCAAAGGGCAAATCTGTTGCATCAGCCACTTGAAAGCAAACATTATCTATTCCCTGGTTTTTTTGTTTTCTTGCTGCAATTTCAATCATTTTAGGATTGGAATCAATTCCGGTAGCAATAGCTCCTATTTTAGCATAATGGAAAACTTGATCTCCGGTAGCGCAACAAACATCTAATATCCTATCCTCTGTCTTTACCTCAGCGAATTTCACTACAAAAATCCTAAGATTTTTTAATAAAGGATCTACTAAATTTGAGTAATTTAAAAGCCACATCAATTAATCCTACCAAAGACGGGTTATAAAAACTTTGATCTTTTGTCCTCACAACAATATTTCAAAAACTTTTTGTCTTGAAGAAGAACCGGAAACAAGGCGAACTTGCGAAGGCGCGACATTGAAATGTGCGGCGATCGCTTTGGCGATCGCCCTGTTCGCCTTGCCTTTTATCGGCGGCTCTTTGACCCAAACAACAAAATTCGTCTCGCTGATTTTTTCAATTTTTTCTTCTTTGGCCGATGGCTTTGCCTTAACAAAAATTTTCATTATTTTATTATTAAAATTTCTAATAAGATAATTAAACAAGTAAAAAGAAGATAAATTAAAATTGCCAGCCACCATTTTATTTTTATTTTTTTAGTAGTCAAAGAGATAAATCTCTTTTCCACCCTTCATTATAATTCGGGTAAGAAAAGACATTTTTTATTTTAAATTTCCCTCAACTTCGGCCTAAATTTTGAAAAAAAATAGAGTTGACCCAATTTTCACCCAAGATTAAAGGTAACTATCAAAAGTTTTTGGTAATCCATATAGTTATTGCAAAAACTTTTACTCTTTCGCCCAATATTCGTCAGCTTCTTTTTCCATTTTCTCTAATCGAGTGTAGTAATCGGGGAATTCATTTAAATGGGCGAGGGCGATTTTGCCAGTAATTATCGGGTCGTCATTAGTAACGTTAGTATTGGTATCCCGGAGACCGTGCTCCAATTCCACATCCATCCCCATTCTAAATTGCTCAATATCGAATTTACTCCAATCAATGCCCAATATCTCCCCCACTCTTTTGGCTTCTTCGGTTGTAAAATGTTTTTTTGGCTCCATAATTTTATTTCTCAATTAATTTTTCGACTTTTTGAAAAAAAATAGAGTTGACCCCATTTTCTTAACATTTATAAAAATTCTCATGGGGGGGGTTAATTTTTAATTTTCATCAATTCTTTTGCAAAATTTTTAGCATTTTCAATGTCTTGTTCATTGGGTCTGCCCTTATTCATTCCACCTATTAATTTTAAAGGTCCAAAAGTATCCCAGCCAAGACAATTAAATTCACCAACAATATCAAATCCTTTTTTAATTAATTCTTCTCGCAACTTCTTGTGATATTTCTTACCACCTGGCGCACCACTGGTGGAAAAAATAAAAGCTTTTTTGCCGTTTGCTGGTTTTAAGCTGTCAACAAATTTAAGCAAAAGTTTGTGGTGCTTCCACGTATAAATTCCCGAGCCAAAACCAATTAAATCATAATTCAAAATATCCTCTGGCTTCGCGTTTTGTGTTTCGACTAAATCAGCATCCAAAACTTCTGCCATTGCCTGGGCAATTCTTTCTGTATTTTTATGATACGTAGACGAGTAAATAATTAAAACTTTCATACTTTTCATTTTTTAATTCTCAATTAATTCCTCGACTTTTTGCCTGCCCCGTACCGAACTTGTTCTGGTGCGTGGGTTAAAAATAGAGTTGACCCCATTTTCCCCCCATTTTTCCCCATTTTTCCTAAATCTGCCTCAATTTTACATTTTTTGAGAGATTTTGTCCACTTAATTTTAAAAAAGGAGCTAATTGCTTAGCCCCTTCTTCCCCAATTTTTGGGCACGCTTGAATCTTACCTTATCGATCAATTCGTACAGCCGGCCAACACGGTCTGCAAGACCTATTGTTGCCAACATTGGCAAAACAGCAGCAGCCAATATTTGTAATATAAGCATTTTCTAACCTCCTTTCCCTAAAAATTGGGAAGATACTTCCGAAACTATCTTAATTATGTTACCTTTTTGGTATTTTGTCAAAAAAACCTGATTTCGCTGTTATACTCCACGATTTCAAAAATTGCCAACCTTCTCTATTATTCTGCCAAATTGTTTCTCAACTTCGGCCTAAATTTTGATTATTCTTTTAATTTAATATCGTAGATAATATTTTCTAAATTCCTTAAATTTCTTTCTGCCTCATCGTATTTTTGTCTCAGTTTCCCCTGAAAACCAACTTTAGTAAGTTCTTGGATGATATTCTCCACTGTTTTTTGATATGAAGTTAATTCTTTAAGATTCTTGGGGCTGGCTATAGTTATTGCCCTCCTTGCCAGTTCGCCAGTAAAATCACAAATTCCCGAAATGAATTCTTCAGGTTCTACTTTTATAAACTTAGAAGTTTTTTTCTTAGATTTGGTTAGAAAATTATAAAAAGTTATCGCCTCGATGTATTCTTCTACTGCTTCTTTATAAAAATTTTGATTTAATAAATCTTTGTG
>CAZWDF010000063.1:0-6384 GCA_964632335.1 uncultured Candidatus Saccharibacteria bacterium
GACGAAACTAAACCTAAACTATTCAATCCTTTAATTTTACCGTTCTTCCATTTTTTAATATAAGATTGGTATTGAAATTCCTGCTGGCATTTATTACTGCAATACTTGTAACCTGGCCGTGGCGTCTCTTTACCACAAACCAGACACTTTATTCTTGGTTTTTTCGGCATTGGCATTATTATATTATACCCAATCCATCAACCAGTTGCAAGACCTATATATGGTTGCTAGTTGGAGCGGCAGATGGGATTTGAACCCATGACCTTCTCCTTGGGAAGGAGACATTCTACCACTGAACTACTGCCGCATTTAAAATCCTAATTGGTCTAAAAATTTTTGCCAGAAACTTTTTTCGGCTTTAGTTTCTTTCTCTTTGCTTTCTTCCGGAGGTAAAACTACAACCTGTTCTTCACCTGGCTTTTTGTATCCCTGCTCCCGGATTTTCTCTTCCCAATAGCTCTCGCTCTCGGTCTTGGTAATCCCAGCCCGCAGTTCTTGATTTTTTTCCTCCAAAAGCTGAATTTCTTTTTTAAAAGCTTCAATTCGGCTTCGTAGCTCTGTCCTCCTTTGGCTTATTTTTAAATTAGAAAAGGTTAAAAAACCAATTACTGCCAAAATTGAAATTATAATCAAAACAGAGGAGAAGATATTCTTGCCAGGGCTCTTTTTAATTCTTTTTATCTTTGCTATCATAGTGATAGGCGAAGAGGACTTCGTCCTCTTCTTCACCTTCGCTTCCTTCGGAAGCTTGGTAATGGAAGCTCGGTATATGAAACTCAAGCCGAAAACAATTTTTAGAATCGTCTGGATTGTCTTAATTTCCCTGGTGATTTTAAGTATGTTTGGTTTTCTATTAGCTCCCCTAGTTAGATAAATAGCAGCCCCGCCCCCTAAGCGGTCTTCTTTTGATTTTTAGTATCAATTTTCAAAATAATAGACTCGGCCTCACAGCATATTATATAAAGCATAGGAGGCGGGGTCAACTCCGCAACATTTCTAAAAAAACTCTGGGAGGAATTCGAATTCTCCCTTTTTCTTTTAATTCTTTTTTGCCTTTCTTTTGTTTTTCCAATAATTTTCTCTTTCTTGTGTAATCTCCGCCGTAAAGAGGCGCTATCACATCCCTCCGGTTAGCCTTCATCGTTTCTCGGGCAATGATTTTTCCAGAAACTGCAGCTTGTAGGGAAACTGAAAAAAGTTGGGAAGGCAAAATTTCTTTTAATTTTTCAACAATTCTTTTTCCCTCTTTGAAAGCGCTGGCTTTGGGAACAATTTTTGAAAAAGCTTCTTCCTGTTTTCCAGCAATTAAAATTTCCAGTTTAACCAAATCTGCCAGCCGATAACCTAAAACTTCATAGTTCATTGAGGCAAAACCCTGGGTCCGGCCTTTAAGTTTATCATAAAAACCAATAATAATTTCCCTTAAAGGGATTTCGTAAATCAAAAGTAATTTATCCGAAGTAAAGTATTTAGTTTCGATAAGATTTCCTTCCGAGCTTTTTAAAAGATCTGAAACCTCTCCCAGATAACTAGTGGGGGTCATTATTTCTATTTTTACCCACGGTTCCTGGGCCTCTTTAATTTCAGTTGAAGGCGGCCAATCGCTCGGAGAATAAACAAAGGTTTCTTTTTCTTTTTGATTTATAATTTTGTAAACTACTGAGGGGTTAGAAATTACCAAATCTAAACCAAATTCTCGGCGCAGTCTCTCAGAAACTATCTCAGCATGCAAAGTTCCCAAAAATCCGCAACGGAATCCTCGTCCCAAAGTAACCCTCATTTCTGATTCAAAACTCAAAGAAGCATCGTTTAATTTCAATTTAGACATGGCTTCTTTTAAGACGTCGAAGTCATCAGGATTTTCGGGATAAATTGAAGCAAAAACCATGGGCTTGGGTTCCTTGTACCCCGGCAACGGTTCTATATTAGAAATTGGAAATTGGAAATTGGAAATTTTCATAATCGTCTCCCCTACTCTTACCTTACCGGGTTCTTTGATACCTGTGGCAATATAGCCAATTTCTCCAGCGATTATCTCTTTGGCAACCTTTAATTCCGGCCTAAAATATCCAACTTCTTTCGCTTCACTCTCGATTTTAGTTTGAATTAAATAAATTTTATCGCCTGGCGATATTTCGCCATCAACTACTCTCACATAGGAAACCACTCCTTTAAAAGAATCGTATTCTGAATCAAAAATCAGAGCTCGTAGCGGTTTTTCCAAAACACCTTTTGGGGAGGAGATTTTTTTAATCACCGCATCTAAGAGTTGCTCCACATTTGTCCCATATTTGGCAGAAATCTCAAAAATCTCATTTTCTGGAATGTTTAATAGTTTAGCTAAGTCAGTTTTTGTTTCTCCGATTTTTGCCTGAGGCGAATCAATTTTATTTATAGCCGGAATAATTACTAAATTTTGTTTTTTGGCCATTTCTAAATTATATATCGTCTGGGCTTGAATTCCTTTAGTGGCATCGACTAATAAAATCGCTCCTTCTACGGCTGCTAAAGAACGAGAAACCTCGTAAGAGAAATCAACATGACCGGGGGTATCGATTAGATTTAAAATACATCCTTGGTATTCCATTCTTACTGGCCGCATTTTAATGGTAATTCCCCTTTCCCTTTCTAGGTCCATCATATCCAAATATTGAGGGCGCATTTTTTCTTTGGGGATGGTGCCAGTCAATTCCAAAAACCTATCAGCCAGGGTTGATTTCCCCGAATCAATATGGGCAATAATACAGAAATTTCGGATATTGATATTTTGCATAATTACTTTTTAAATTTGCTTAGAATATAGAATTTTAAGGATTCCAGTTCCGGGGATTTTAAAAGAAAGGTGGCTATAAGATAAACTAAAACTCCCACCAAGCCAGTTATTGTTGTTTGCCAAAAGATTCCCCAAAAAGTTTGGGTATCCAGAGAGAGAGAAACTAAATAGAGGGTGAGGTAGACCAAAACAGCCATGGAAAGGGAGGCTATTAAAATTTTTAAAAATGAGTTAAAAATCTCCCTTAACCTGTAATCACCGATTTTTCTATATAGAAAAACCATTAGTAAAATAAATTGGAAAATGCCGGCTATGGTAAAAGCCAATGGCAATCCTAAGATTTGAACATTTTCAATTCCCTGTAAAGAAAAGATGTTTACAATAATATTTGAGAAATTTACCCCGTAGGATACTGAAAGCATTCTTGCGGGGCCTAAAAGCCAAGTGAAATAAAAACTTAAAATGACGTTTAATGTCATCCCGGCAATTGAAATCAAAGTGGGAGTTTTAGTGTCTTGAAAAGAAAAAAAAGCTCGGAAGATTAAGGGAATAAGACTCTGGGCAAAAATCCCAAAACAAAACAAACCAATAGAGGCAGCAGTAAGCTCGGCAGCTTTGAAAGAAAATTCTCCGTGTCTTAAAATAATTCCGACAATTTGATTTCTTAAAAGATAAGTAAGAATGCTGATTGGAATTATCAGGAAGAGAGTTTGGCGGAAAACTGAAGAGAAATTTGAGAGAAACTTTCCTTTTTCATTTTCAGCCCAAGTTTTGGATAATCTCGGAAAAGCAGCGACGGCAAAAGAGACGCCAATGATTCCAATCGGTAGATACTGAATATTGTTGGCGAAATTAAAAATGGAAAGGACGCCGGCGCCCAGGGTTGAGGCAATAGCAGTAATAAAAAGTAAATTCACCTGTTGGCTAGCTACTCCAAAAGTCCGGGGAATCATTAAGAGAAAAACTCTTTTAATCCCCAAATCCCCGAAATCGAAAATTGGTTTATATCTGAAACCAGAGGCCGTCGCTGAAGGAATTTGGATAGCAAAATGGAAAAAAGCTCCCAAAATTACCCCGATTGCTACTCCTAAAACTCCGAGTGGAGGAGCCAAAAATAAAATTCCAAAAATGATTCCTATATTATATAAAATTGGGCAAAGGCCATAAATTAAAAATCGATTGAAATATTGTAAAATTCCAGAGAAGATGGAAGACAACCCAAGGAAAATCGGGCTCAAAAACATCAACCGGGTAAGAAATATTGTTTTTTGCAATTGTTCAGGATTGAAACCCGGGGTAATTAATTTTATTAAAGGAGAAGCAAAAATAAACAAAACCAGGCAAAGAAAAATGAGTAAAAATAAAAAAATATTTAAGGTATTATTAGTGAATTTCCAAGTGTCCTCCCGGTTTTTTAAGAAATATTCAGAAAATAAAGGCAAAAAAGCAACGACAATGCCACCAGCAATTAAAACATTGTAAACTAAATCCGGAACTCGAAAGGCAGCAAAATAAACATCGAGTTCAGGACCGGCCCCAAAGGTTTTAGCTAATAGCCAATCTCTGACCACTCCTAAAACTCGGCTAATTAAAGCTGAGAGAGCCAAGATTCCCGCCGCCGCTCCAACGCTATTTGTTTGAGAATTCAAGATTTTATTCAGCATATTTTTATCTTAATATTTTTGCCCTCACTTTACAAACGAGTCTTAATTAACCGAGCTTCCATTTATGGAAACGAGGGTTGAAGAAGAGGACGAAGTCCTCTTCGCCTATTAAGACGAAGGTGGGTCAAAGAACATTCTGTTCTTTTCCACCCTTCGCTGCGGCTCGGGTAAATGAACAAAGTTCATTGACTATTCCTAAAATTTTTGTTAGATTATTTTTAAATATGTTTAAAGACTATCCGGTCATCGACCTCCACTGCCATTTAAGAAATGACATTCCCGGGCATACAAAGACTGCAAGAGAAAATGGAATTGACGCGGTAGTTTATATGGCAAATTGTAATCCCCCTCTGGATAATCTAGAAATGATAAAAAAATCGATGAAGAAGAGAAGATACTGTCGGGCAATCCCGGTTTCAGCCATTACAAAAAATCTGGAGGGAAAAGAATTGGTTGAGATTGAAAAAATTCGGCCTTATGTCGTTGGCTTTAGCGACGATGGCAAATATTTAGAAAACTTAAATTTATTAAAAGAAATTTTAAAAAAGAACGTTTTAATATTGGCTCATTGTTCTCCTCCTTATGAAAAAGGGGTAAAAAAACCTTATTTAGAAACGAAATTCGTTGAGAGATATTTAAATATTTTTGTAAAAACAGGCGGGAAATTACACATTCAACACGTCAGTAAAAAAGAGACGGTTGAGTTAATTAGAGGAGCGAAAAAGCAAGGAATGAAAATAACCTGCGAAACTTGCCCTCATTATTTTACCTATACTAAGGATGATTTAAATACTAAAGTTAATCCCCCTCTGGCTGAAAAAAAAGATGTTCTGGCAATTAAAGAGGGACTGGAGGATGAAACAATTGATGCTATAGCTTCAGATTATGCTCCCCTGCCAAGAAAAACTGGAATAGCCGGCTTTAAATCATTTATCCCCCTTTCTTATGGATTAGTCCTGGAAGGGGTTTTATCTGAAACGGCGTTAAAAGAGAAATTATTCATTAATCCAAAAAAGATAATTGAGGGCGGAGGATACAAACTAAATTTTAGACATTAAAATGGGGAAATTGCATCATATCATCGAGGCTCAACAGTTTGATCGTAAATTTTTGGAAGAAGAACTTTTCCCTCTGACCAGAGAGATTGAAGAAGTTGCCAAAAAAGGAGGCACTCCTTGTCTTTCCGGAAAAAGGATGATTACTCTTTTTTATGAACCAAGTACCAGAACCCGAGCCTCTTTTGAGATGGCCATAGACCTTTTAGGGGGAAAAGTAGTTTTTTCAACCGAGAACGCCAGACAATTTTCTTCGGCAGCTAAAGGCGAAACTTTAGAAGATACAATTAAAATTCTTAATGGATATTACCCCGATGTCATTGTTTTGAGATATGACGAAGAAGGCGGAGCAAAAAGAGCAGCTGCCGTCTCCAAGGTGCCAATTATTAATGCCGGCGACGGCACTGGCCAACATCCGACTCAAGCCCTATTGGACCTCTATACAATTCAAAAGGAAATTGGTAGGGTTTCTGACACTTCAATTGCCATGGTCGGAGATCTGGCTAGAGGAAGAACAGTCAGGTCGCTTTCTTACCTTTATACTAAGTTTCCCGGAGTTAAAATTTATTTTATTTCGCCCGAAGCAACTAAAATGAGAGATGATATTAAGGAGTATCTGAAGGAAAATGGAGTCGGGTTTGAAGAAGGAAATGACTTAAGAGAAGTTGCTTCTAAGGTAGATGTAATTTATCAAACTAGAACCCAGAAGGAAAGAGGGAATCTTTTAGAGAAAGACGATGGAAAAGAAAGTTTCTGCGTTGTCAACCAAGAAATTCTCAATTTAATGAAAAAAAATGCTATTATCCTGCATCCCCTGCCTCACCTTGAGGAACTCGCTCCAGAAGTAGACGGAGATAAAAGAGCAGCTTATTTCCGACAGGCTGAAAACGGG
>CAZWDF010000063.1:6394-6763 GCA_964632335.1 uncultured Candidatus Saccharibacteria bacterium
TGCTGAAAATGATTTTGAGCTAATTAAACCCAGCATAACAACTTCGACAACCCCGCCCTCTAATCTTGGAGAAAATGAAATTTAGCATTGGAATAGAGATAATTTTATTTCAATATCCATTGTATATCTTGATAGGCATAGAGGGCGAGGTAAATATCGCGAAGCGAGTCGAAGTTGCTCTACTGGGTAAAACTATGCCGAAACATTTACTCACCGACCAAGATTTAACTCGAGATGAAATTTGGAAAATTTTTGAATTAGCCAAGGACTTAAAGGAAAAACAAAAAAGTGGTCAGTCTCATAAATTATTGGAGGGGAAAAGTCTAGCTATGATTTTTCAAAAGCCGTCCACCCGAACAAGGGTTTCCT
>CAZWDF010000064.1:0-6747 GCA_964632335.1 uncultured Candidatus Saccharibacteria bacterium
TGTTGCAGGAGAAAATCATTTTGGCATTGTTCGTGAAACCGAAGGCATCCTTGAACTTCTTCTCTCCGGGAATCGTGTCCTCGCCGGTAGCCATCTTGAAGCGGCCGGTCATGTAGAGTGCCTTGTCAGGCAGGTCAGCATAGATATTTGCCAGCTTCCCGAACAACCGCGAACATGCAAATTTGTCGGTGTCGAACGCCTGAACCGGGACCTCGCAGACGTTCTCCTTCCCAAGGAACGTCTTCAGGACGGACAGCAACGTGCTCTTCCCGTTCGCCCCTTCCCCAATCAACATGAACGCCTTATGGTACGGATAGCCGCGGAGGAGGCAATAGCCGAAGAACTCCTGCATGGCATCCATGTCTTCTGGTGTAAGAACCTCTCCGAGGAACTTTAGGAATATCGGGCAAGTTGCTTCCTTGGCATAGTTAACAGGTAGCTTGGAAAGAAAGAAGTATTCCGGGATGTGCGGAAGCAACTCGAACTCGCCGTTGAGCCTTTCATCGGTGTCCAGAATCCCGTTATCAATGTTTATCAGGCATGCCGGCGGTTCTATTCCGATGCGATCCCGATAGGTCAATGCCCGTATGTGCATCTGGATTTCCTTCAGATGTGCGGTTTTGAATATGTTCTCAGGACCCTTGCCTTCCTTGATTATCCGCTTGATTTCCCGTTCAATCAGGGATGCGGAACACGGCAGGTATATTCCATCGACATAGACATAGGATTCAAGCGTGTCCTTGAAGCTGATTATCTTGTAGTGGTCCAGCAGCCAGTCAGCACATCCGGCAACATTGAGTCCGTATTCAAAGCTCCCATCCCGCATCTTGTATTTGATGGTACATTTTGCGAATGCTTCTTCCGGTGTCTGCTGGACCGTTTTCTGCATCCTTTCGATAATGCCTTCAATCTTCGGGAGTATCCTTCCGTCCGGAGAATTCAAGCGTATGATGGTATTGAGTTTGTCTTCAAGTTCGCTCAAACTTTCCCCTCCTTCTTCAACTTCATGAACTCGGTCCTGATCGCTTCCATCCTTCTCTTGCGTACGAGCTGGCATCCCGGTCGGCAGCAATACATTTCGTAATGGTTCGAGCGGATGCGCCCGCATGCGGGGCAATGCTTTGTGCGATGCCACCTTCGGCCGCCGTTGCCATAGCCGCTCATCGTTTCATCCCCTTCGGCTCCTTGTCGATGGCCTTATGGTATGCCCGCAGGTGCTTGGCAAGTTTCTGTATGACATTGCCTGGAGACGGGGACCAGTAGCACAACGGACATATGCCGGAGAACGTCTGCTTCCTCGGTTTTCTGTTCATAGACAATCCTTCTTTATTTTCTCATGAATCGCCTGCGACAGCCATATGTCCCATCCATCCCCGAACAGACCGCGCCGCTGTATCTCTTCAAAAAGCCCGATTGGAATCATCCCGCTGACCTTCTTAACGGAAGAAAGAGCCCCGAAATCTATCTCATCTGCCATCTGAATCAGATTCTATTCGCTGTGCCGCCATAAAAAGGTTCTTAGACCGTTCGGAAATAGATGTTGCAAAATATATTTCAGTATTTTGTCGGCGAGCCGCCGCTCCAGAATCCGCAGACATGGCAGCACGGAAAGAGCGGCTGCTCTTCCGCCCACCAGCTGAAGTTGTGCCTGTCGCAATGCCATTCACGGAGCATGAAAATGGATTGCGGAAGGCACATATAAACGTCCCCTTTTAACCTTTGCGGTGGAATAGGGAACATGGTAAAAATGACCATCGATGAAATCATGAACGCCTTGATGGAAGGAAGAATAAGCATTGATGAAGCCATGCCGATGCTGTTCGGCTTGGGCTTTTCCGGTCAGCTTCCGACTCCCGGGCAGGTAGTAATCCGCAGGCAGGGCTTGCGTGCAGGCCGCGACAAGTTCCCGACCCGCAAGGAGATGTATGAACATCGGGACAGCAACATCTGTGATGTCTGCGAGACCAACATCGCAGCTTATGTTCAGAACAATGGGAAGAAACTATGCACGGATTGCGCGGCCAAAGAGCTTGTACAAGTGACGCGATAGTTTTATTTCCTGCGTTTCTTAGCTTCCGCCGACCACCGCTTCGCTATCTCGGGATGCTTCAGCCACATGAAGCGTCGCTGCTTCTCGTTCCTGAAAAGCATTGCACATCACCTCACCCGAAGATTCCCCTTCGGCCCTCTTTCTTCTTCTTCCCGCCTCCGAACATCCCGTTGTTCATGCCTAAGCTGTTCCCTCCGCCGAAGATGCCGCCCAGCCGTTGCTGTTCCGGTTGCCTGAATCTTTGTCGCGGAGCCCTGATCGGTTGTCCGTACTGGTTCACATAGCGGACCTGCGGAGCCCTTGCGTATTGTCTTGGAGCGCGGGCATACCGCGGAGCTGCTCTCGGCTTGGGTGTGAATGCGGCAGCGACTGGCTTGAGTCTCTCTATCCCGACCCGCACCTTCCCGCTCCAATGCTCGACACGCTGCCTCGGAGTCATGGCCGCATATCTGCCCTTCTCGTAAGACTTCTGTTCGTGCCTTTCCTGAGCTTCCTCGCGGGACTTGCTCACTCCGCGCTGGTACGCTTCCTCGTTCTTGTAAGGCGGAGGCGGAGCTGCCGGAATCTCCCTCTCCCGTTGCTTGTCATCCTGGAGCCCTTCGGTCCATTTCTCGGGTATCGGGACCCTGTTCTCAAGTTTCTGTTCTCTTGCCATATTCGTTCACCTCCTCCGTTGCCGTGGCTGCGGCTTTATCATTGAGAAGAACGGCGTTCCCCTCACGTTCAGTATTGTCACCTTGTCTTTTTTAGCCATCATTATCGCCCCATTATCTTCATGATTGCCAGCGCAAGGATGGAACCTGCAATGATGACGACCAGCCACATCAGGTCCATCGGCAGCATGAACACGCTGAACAGCATCAGGAATCCCATCCCGACGATGGTTCCGACCTCGAATCCGAGGCCGAGCCTTGACATCGCGATGATGATGACGGCGGTCCAGAAGATTCCGGCGAGCGCGGGGTTCCCTATCCAGGACACGCCGAACTGGCTGAATATGGTGAATAGAACGGACCAGTCCATCAGAAGCTACCTCCCCTCACGAACTCGATGATGATTCCGATGATGAGCATTGCGAACACTCCGAGGATGAGGTCCCGCATGATTGCAGGCATCCCGATAGCATAGATGAAGCTCAACGGTGTCAAGAGCAGGACGGCCACGACTGCGCCGATTGCCAGCGGAATCGTATACAGGACCGAGAAGCTGCTCGTCACCGTGGACAGACCTATCGGAACCAATATCGCCGCTCCGATGGCGAACATCAATATCCAGACGATGTTACTTCCCGCCGCCGCGCAATCTATCGGCGAGGAAACCCCGGCAGGCTGGGTGATGTTTCCTGTGGTCGCCGGGCAGGTACCGAGGTTGAACATTATCTGCGCCGAGCTCTGATAGCCGACGAGATAGAGCCCGAAGTTTATGCAGAACAGAATCATCATGAGCGTCATTGCGTGTCCCATATCATACCCTCCTCAATACGACCAGCCCGAAGAGCACCAGGCTCAACAGGGTCGCTATCTGCCACGGGAACCAGCCCACCGATGTGAACAGCCACATTATTGCCGCCGCTCCGAGGCTCCCGCCTCCGGTCCCGTATGCTATCCCGGCTCCCGCACCGACCAGCAGCATGACAAACAGCGTGATCATTGCCAGCGGGATGCACCAGCTCACTCCCGCCACCGTGACCGTCATCGGCCCGCCGCAGGAATTCAGTCTCATGTTCATCATCGTGTCCCACAGCGTCCCGCTCCCGTAGCTCGGCCAGATGTAATAATCGATGCTCCTTGAATAGAAGCCGTAGGTCGAATGGTCCCACCAGAACGTGACGGTCAGTACCGTGTTGTTGAAGCCCGTCAGGTTCAGAGTATCTGCCAATGAGCCTCCGCATGATGTGTTCCCAGTTCCGGAGAATACCTGCGTCCCGTTCAGCGTTATGTTCAGGCCGTAGGACGTAAGAGAGCAGTTAAAGGATTGCACCGTCAGGTTGAACGTGTAGTTCGCTTCCGTCAGGAACGTGACATTGCTCGGCTGGAGCACCCAGTGGACATCGAACCACATCCCGGTCAGGTCGCTTGTCGTGTTCGAACCTGCCGACATGAAGATGTTGTAGTCGCTCAAACTAGGGGCAATGGATAGGGTCTGAGGGGCATATCCTATCTTCTCAGCGTAGATGGTATAGGTCACAAGCGGGTTCAGGAAGGTGAGGGATATTCCGAACGCATCCGAAAGCTGTTGCTGGACGATGGTCGTGCTTCCAAGGATGGTCCTGTTGACCGTGACAAGGACTCCGGGGATGGGGATGCCCGTTCCGGTCAGCGTGTGGAAGCGGACGTAGGATCCTGAGACAGTGGTGAGAAGATAGGCTATCGTCGTGTGATTGCTTCCCGGAACGATGTTGATGTAATAATTCCTCGGGACGTATCCGGCTGCCGAGAATGTCAGCGTTATGTTTCCTTTTGGCAACGAAGAGTTCGAGTAATCCATGTACAGTTCCAATATTCCGTTCACCGTGTAGCTCGCGCTCGAATTGGCCAGCGTGATGTTAAAGGTCAGCGGAGCCAGCGTCGCTTCGTCCCTTGCCGTCAGGTTCATGAATGTTGCCGTGACGGTCAGTGTCTGGGCATCGGAAGCTGCCGTATAGTTTTCCGTATCCGTCGAGTTGCAGACCACCGAATAGGTTCCAGTTGCCGGGGTGAAGGAGTACGGGTTGACGATTGCCGAATGATCGAGGTACTGCGCCACGGTCGTTCCGGCGCAGCTCAAGGTCGTCGGCATAGCTTCCAACATCGACCATCCGGCCGTGCTTGAAAGCGTCGCGCTCCCGGCGGCCTTGTTGACGACATAGCTTGTCGTGCTTGTGCTGTTCCAAGTCATATCCGTCAGGTTTGCATAGAAGGAATAGTTGTACGGTCCCGCCCCGCCCGCAGGAAGCGTGATGCTCCAGTCTGTCGGTGTGGTGTTCGACATTGCCCAGCGATTGTTGTAGCCCGTGATGTTCGTGTTCAGCCATGCCCCGTTCATGCTGCCTCCGCTCGGTGTCCATGTGATTGAGAACGTCACGGGAGTTGCAGGATGCGTCTGCGGACTTGCAGGTGCAACCGACTGGCTGCTCCATGGCACGGACGAAGTGCTGTAAGGAACCTCTGCGCCAAGAGTTATGCCTGGCTCGCTTGCAGGCCAGTAAGGTTCGCTGATTGCGCCCTTCCATACCGCAACCGCTTTGTAATAGAAGTCGCTTGCATCCGCGATGAAGCCAACCGTTCCAGAATTACTGACAACGGTCCCATCCGTGTAAGGATAGCTTGCGGCTTTCGTCACGACGAATGCGGTTTCGCCATAGAAGCGGTGGTCAACCGATGTAATGACATTGCCGCCCGAACTGTTGATGCTGAAACGGAACGTTTCAGGCAGGTCGAAGGTAAAGTCTGCATCACCCTGCGGCGGCGCAAGCGGCGTTTCACCGTTGTTCAGGTTCCGATAGAAATTGGTGTTGGGGAAATCCGTGTATGGCCTGTATCCGACTTGGCAGGTGGCGGTCCCTACGGCCGCGGCCACGAAGGACTGCCAGCAGTTCCTTCCCTGAAGATTATAAAGCGCGAAAGCACGACCACTGTTCGACCCAGTTCCTGCACTCGCATTGAACTGCCAGAAATAGTTCTGCCATTCCTGCGGCTGGGTGAATGCCGTCCCCTCAATCATGCAGCTCTTGCTGCTCAGTTTCAACTGGTTGCCCGTTATGACTGGTGCCGACGAGCAGTTCCATTGCGATTCCTGCCTCCAGAATCCGTCGGCATAGAGCAGGACGTTGGCATAGTTCGGAATTGTCGCAGTCGGATTGTTGTAGTAAACTTCGTAGGTGTCACCGGTATTCCCTATGAACAGGACTTCGCAGTTGTAGTTCCCGCCGCTGACTGCGTCCCAGATGACGTTGCTCGCCATCTCGGACACGTTGTTCGTCATCCGAATTTCCTTTGAACAGTTCGCTATGTGGCTGTCCGTCCCGTTCACCCAGAAGCGGACTGGCTGATTGTCGCCTGCGACCGTGAGGGTCACGCTGCGCTTGTCCGTCCATGAAGTGTTCCACCAGACGTATTCATCATAGGTATAACCCTTCGCCTGCATCACGTTGTCCACGGCAAGATTGTTCGGTCCGTACGCCGGAGGATAGGTCGCATAGAGCCTGATGTTGTAGCAGTCCCCGCTTGGAAGGTTCTTGGCATCGAGCTTTGACCACTTCCAGTTCCAGCCCTCAAAGTCCCCTTCCTTGCCGTTGTCCGTGCAGTTCTGGAACTTCGTCCCGTTCTTGGTCTCATCGTCAACGCATTTCACGTCCGGGACCCATTGCTTGTACTTGAAGGTCTCGTTCGTCCGTATCTCCAGCCAGCTGTCCTTCACCGAGTTCTTCAGGTCGGTGAGATAGTAGCTCATGGTGTCCTTTGACTTGGCCGCCATGTCCACGGACAAACTCTTGTTCGACGGATTGCAGAACTGGTACTCTGAATAGGCTTGCGTGAATCCCACATAGCTTCCGACATAGGTCAGCCAGTCCTCCTTCACGATGTCAGCATCCGCCTTCACTTTCACGGTGGTCTGGTCTATGTCCTTCGTGTTGCCCGTGAGGGCCGTTGCATCGCCTGCGGAGACAGCGACGGCGAACACAGCCAGGGCTATGACCGCCACGCCGATGAGGACCG
>CAZWDF010000065.1:0-6693 GCA_964632335.1 uncultured Candidatus Saccharibacteria bacterium
TCCGACAGGCATTCCTGTCAGGTTGTACCACCAGGTGTTGCCTCCCACGTTGTTGGAGAGATAGCTTGTGCCGCTGATGTTGAAATAGACGATGCCGATGCCGTGAGTGTCGGTGATATCCACGCTGAAATTGCTCACGAGAGTTGGGCTATACACCATTCCTGTGCTATTTGATAATGAAACGCTGACAAGAGTGACATGCCTGTAGTTGAAACTGCCTGTGATGTCAAGATTGCGTGTGCTGCATTTGCTGCTGATGCATTCGTAATTGCCGCTAAAGTTCAGTACTCCACTATTATACCTATTTTGCGCTCCGCTGTGGTCGAAAGTCAGTGTACCTGTTGCATTATAGCCAATGTAGTACTGATTGTTCTTTGTGAGATTGATGGGCGTTGTAAGGACGCAATCATAGCCAACGAGTGTTGCTTTGGCTATCTCATTGAAGTTTTCATCCCATAGTGTGCAATTCGTGTAAGCCCTGCTTGCTGTCCAGTTGTTGAGGTAGACTCCATCAATGACGGGGCTGATGCGTAATCCTGCGCCGTATTCTCCTCCTTGTGTGTTCGTGAATTTCTTTGTGTGATTGATGCTTTGTGTGACACTACCACTGTTGCCGTTGATAGTGTAGTTCGTGAACGCTGGAGGAATGCTGTCAGTCATGAAATACCACGTTGTGCTAGTGCCGATGTTGTGGCCGTCAGTGCAGGTGACGTTCCAGTAATGCGTGGTGTCGTTCATGCTGCTGACGGTGGCATTGCAGGCAGTATAATTCGTGCATTGCCTGTTACCCCATTGGACGACGCTATCAAGAGTGAGATTGCATGAGACGTTGGTTTGTCCCTGGTCATACACGATCCACGTGAAATTGTACCATGACTGCCCCACCAGGCTGGAGTTCGCTGGCATGGTGAGGTTCACTTGTGCCGGTGACTCATCAATGAACAAACTGAACGTATTATTACCATCATACGTGGTGGTGTAGTTACCGTACGTGCTTTCATTCGCGGCAACAAAGAAGCTTATCTTGCTCGTCACGTTCAACAATTTGGCAGGATACGTCACACTCCAACCAGTACCGCTGCCGGTGGCATTGATGCAATGGTAGTCAGCATTCATGCTAGAATAGTTCTGGCTCAAATAAGGACACAAGCGTACACCGTTCGCCGCTTTGTTCGTCGTGACGTACACCGTGAATGGCGTGCTGGTGGTGTTACCACAGGTGGTGTTGAAGGTGGCGCTGCAATTCACCGGACTAGGAATGTTGCTTGTCAGGTTGATGTTCACTACTTTCGGCTCACTCGTATCAACAGTCGGTAACGTGCAGTTCTCGAGAGCTTCCACACAACCATTACTGTTATTGTACAATCGCAGTACTTGTGCTGCGGTGAGCTTGCTTTCATAATACCGCACGTCGTCAATCATTCCTTTGAAGCAGCCATAATTCACGCCACTGTACCTGAACGTGCCGATACTGATTTGTGGCGTTGTCAATGTCAATGTCAGTGCGCTAGTGGCATTGTTTCCCTTCAGCACGCCGTTCACGTACACGCTGACGATGCCGGCATCGGCATCATAAACGTACGTCAAGTATTGCCAGGTATCAGTATAATTGATCCGACCATACACATATCTATCTTCAATGCCACGCCAATAAGACACGTTACCTTCATTACCTACGGTGGCGTCTGCGCCACCAGGTGATGCCATAGCAGCCCAGTTAGCTGCTGTTCCGCCATACGCTGTGAAGTATCCAGTGCCAGTCGTCAGCTCAGCGATATCTTGGATGTTCACCCAGAAAGACCAGGAACGATTCACTTGAGCAACGTCATACTTGGGTGTTGTTGTTTGCGCATACCCGCTCCAGAACTGGAAGCTGGCATTACCAACTTTATAATTCGTCGTGTTGTACGTGGCGACAACACCTCCGCCGCTGCACGTCGTTCCTAGAGCAAGATTGATGCTGTTATTTCCCTTGTCTATCAGGTTTTGGTCTCCAGTGTACCAGTTCTGTTCCAATGGGTCTTGCGCCAACACAATACTGCTGGAGGCAATAATAATGAGGATGACAAGGAACGCTTTTTTCATGGTACTACCTTCATCGTGGCCGCATTGATGGCATCAGTAGGCAATACTTCTTTCTTTGAACGGATGTCTATCGCGCTTTGTTTGTCAGCGATCATGAATGTGTGGTGTTTTTCGTTCAGCATTGTTTCGAGCACGACGTAGTCGCATCCTGCCTTGAGCTGGATGGCTGTCTTGTCATCAAGATTGCCGTCGCATTGTGTCTTGCTGACGCCGACAACCTTGCCGTCATTCTCTATCCAGTAATAGTCACGGTTGAGGTCGATGGTGATTCCGGTGCTGCTTGCCGACTGCCAGGATTCATCAATCACATCAATTGTTTTCTTTGTCGTGCATGGTTCCAAGTGAGTGCAGTTCTCCTTCACGCACTCTTTGATGACCGTATCGCACAACGCTGGCACGTCAGTCATGATGGTGTGATTCTTGTTACTCCATCCCAGAGTGAGCGGTGCGGGGGTGTTCGGGTTTTGTTCTTGCGTGATGTCTCCCTTGATTCCTAAGAAGTTGAACCATGAGAGGAAGTCATCCCACCATTGACCTAAAGTGTCCCAAAAACCCACTCCTGACACTGATTCAGGGCCATTGGTGGCCTCTTGCGCGTGAACGATTCCAGCCAACAGGAGTACTATGACGGTTCCGATATAGAAAGCAATAGCGGCTTCGCTCGTATACCAGTGCGTGTCGTTCATGTCATCATCACGCTCCTGAGCTTGAACATGACAGCCATGCATGCCAGACCAAAGAAGAACGTGAAGACTGGAAGCCAGCTCATGACGCTCATGATGATAGGCAGTTGCGTGACGATGCCGCTGAAGCTTGATTGTGCTGCCACGTCCTGGAAAGCGTTGGAGAGGACTGCCATGACGAACGTAACGATCACGAGACCAATGAAGTACAGGATTGCCAATGCTGGGTGCATGATGATGATCAAGCTACTGATGAGCGCAACGAGGAACAGTCCTACCATGACGAACAAGAGTCCCCAGTCCATGTAGCCAGGATAATTGTTAATGACCGTCTGGCTGACTGCCTTCGCTTGAGGCGTCAAGTCACTCGTTTGCAGTCCGGCATTTATTTGGCTGAACGCGAAATAACACACGAGAATTACCAAGGCGATGGCGAAGACGAACAATCCCATGAACACGATGTTGCTGAGTTCTCCGCGCTTGCCGAACTTCTTCCTTTTCTTGTCATCGATGCCGAATATTTCGTGACCGATACGGCCCAGGCTGGTCTGCCATAACTTGTCCACTTGCTTCCATCGAGGTAGTCCAGGCATGAGCACGTCAAGCTTGACCAACTGTTCGTCCTTCATGCGTACCTGACGCCACCGCTCAGTCAAGGCAGTATCCTCCAGCCAGTATGAGCGTCACAATAAGGGCACCACGGAACGTGGTCAGTGAAGACGCTCCATCCGCATTCTAGGCAGTTTGTCCATCCCCACGCGCTTGTCATCCTGTCCTCCCGTATTCCTGGTCAGTCACCGCAGTCTTAATCAAATTGATGCCGTCAGCCACAATCTTCAAAACCATGTAGATGAGCATGACGAAGATGACGATGCTGAAAGCGTCAGTCATGAGATCGAAGAGCCATCTGAAGTCCACTCCAAGAAAGTCTGCCATGTTATACAAGAACGCTCCCAACATCCAGTATGCCAAGAGCGCGAAGGCGTAGCACATGCGCTTCCAAATGTCAGCCAGGATGAGCTTCCACGTCTTACGCAACGATGGATCAGGAGTGCCAACCCACTTCGGCATCAACAAAAGGGTAAAGAAGCCAGCCAGTAAGTAAATGGTGGTGCCGAGGATCAACCCCTCCGTTCCTATCAATGTCGTCATGGCATGAACATATCCATAATGGGATTACGTCCCTGTTTCTTTCCTTGATGCTCCTTCTTCTCCTTCGACGGTGTTTCTTGGCGTTCGTGCTGAAAAGGCAACTGCTGACTCATCATGAATCCCTGCAATCCAGGCTTCGCCTTCATCGCTGTAGGATGTGCCTTCTTGAATAAGGCAAACTTGGCCTTCTCCTCATGGTGCGCTCGCTTCTTTGCAAAATGAAGGCGTGCCTTGAACTTCTCCTCAGTGTACGCCTTCCTGACTGCCTGGCGTTTCTCTCCTTCCTGCCGTCGTTCCTCACCCTTGCGTTCAGCCCACGCATTGAACTTCTTCATTGCAGGCTTCATGATACCAACAAGTCCATGACTTACTCTGTTGTCAGTCTTGATGCCTTCCTCACTCAAGGCTTCTTGTCCTTCGTGTTCAAGATGACTGATGGTTTTGCTCATTCGTTGTTTGTATGTCATTGTGGTGCTCCTCCGATAGTTCCTATAGCAAAAGGCAACGTGGGCTTAGGCGCAGGAACGCCGCTCACTGTTGGCGTGTTGTTCGCATAACTGATGATAAGTTCGTTAGTCCTGCTGGCAGCCTCGCTACCTTTGTCAGCGCCGAGCTGGAAAGCCTTGTAACCACCGTACACTCCTGCAACGAAAGCACCACAAGCAATCAAGCAGGCCACGACGACGAGGCCGATGGTCTTCCACTGGTCTGCCTTACTCCTAGGATCGTACGTCTTTGCCAACTCGCGGACTTCGTTGATGGCCCAGCTCTTGCCTTCAGGAACGATGGCAGTCATGTACGCCGTAATCTTAGCAAGGTCGTTCTTGATGTTGTGTGTTGCCGGAACGAACGTCCCATCAGGCAACAAATAACAATCAATCTGGTTCCCACGCATGATGGTCTCCTGAGGGAACGGCGGGAACGTCTTCTTGATCATAAAGGCACGCCATTGGCTGTTATGCTTGCACGGCCCAACCCTCTTACTCTTTCTTGGTCCGAGGGTGATTTGGCCGTTCACATCACCAAAAACCTTGCGATAACTGGCCTTGTATTTGTATCTGGAACTAATCCATAACCAGCCGCCAAGCCCTGCAAGGACTGCCACGACGAACCCAATAAATATCACTATGAGTACGGTCCAGAGCATGCTGGCAATCTGGCTTCCTATCTGTTCAAACATGGTCACATCATCCCCTGTAGTCGTTGGAACATGGTGAGGCGCTCGTTCTGTATAGGGTTCGCGCTCTCAAGGATCTTACGGGCGGCGTTGTCTTCCTTCTTGGTGAAACCATCAATGCTGCGAAGCAGGATGGGGTGGATGATTGCCTCGCAGGAATTCTTGATCATGGCGAGTCCAGCAGTGTTCGCCACTTCGTATTCGCGCATGTGGCTGGCAATGTCGATGACGATAGTTGTCATGGTGTCAAGCATGATCTGATTAATATTCTGGGTACTGAACTTGGTGATGCTGGGGCTGCGGTGGCAGAACGGGTTCAGCAAGGCGCGGAGTTTGGTAACGCATAATACGTTGCATGACTGTTCGAAGCCTTCAATCCGTATGAACGTGCCGTCCTTCGCTTCATAATAGCCTAGTTCGTAATAGAATCGTGCGAAGTCTTCCTTCAACATCTGCTGCCAGCGCTGCAAGTCAGCCCTTGATTCAATGATGCCGATGGTGTTGGCGTCATCCTGTGGGTTCACCATCGCCTGATGACTAGTAGAATCCTTTTCGTAGCCGAGCTGGCGCTTTTCCATGTCCATCTGTTCACGACGGGCCTTGAGTGCTTCAAACACTGAACAACCCCCCGAACATGAGCTTGTTGGCCCTAGCACTACGTTTGGCGGCAGTGATCTCTGCAACCTCACCAGCAGTACCCAAGCGCGTTCCCCTGCGCTGGATGAACGTGAGTGGCAGGTCTACGCGCTGACCATGCCGTACCTGGTACGTGCGGAATATCTTGGTGCTGGGAATGTACTGAATATCCTCAAGCTCAGTCGTCCCAGCCTCCTTCAACCTAAAAGTCGCAGCAATGGACTCACGAGTCTTCTTCGTTCCGAACTCAAGCGCCCTACCGAAAGGAAGCTCAGGACCAATGTTAAGATACTTACCTCTCCTCTTTATCTGCACATGGAATGCCTTCTTACGCTTCTTATCTTCCTTACTTGAAGGCCACGGAGTGATATCAGGCTTAGGAACTTGAGTAGGTATTGGCACAGTCGTAGGATACGGATACGTTGTTGGATACGGTGTAGGATATGGAGTCACGTAAGGATATGGAACCGTGTAAGGAATTTGATAAGGAGTTGGATATGTTGTCGGATAAGCAATAGGATAAGGACTCACGTACTTTCCAACATACGGTTCCGGATACTTACCCGCATAACTGACAGGATAAGCGGCGCTGACACCAACAGGATAACTGGGAGCCACATAAGTACTGACATACGGCGTACTAATCTGTCCAGCATAAAAACTTGCGTATTGTTTCCCAACATCATAAGGAACAGCAAGAGCATACGGCTCCTGGCGAGCCACAGCATAATCCTTACTGATACCAGCAAAGACATCAGCACTGACTGACTCATTACTCACTGCCTCACGCATGACACTTCGTTCAGCACGAGACAACGGAGCACCAACTACCTTCGCAACACCAACATCAGCACTAGGCATTCCAGCAGGACTTATGCCCGCCTGTCCCTTCCTACCACTAATAGCCAACGCTTCCTTCACATTAGCGAATAATCCAGTGAACTCATCCAATGCACGAAC
>CAZWDF010000066.1:0-6656 GCA_964632335.1 uncultured Candidatus Saccharibacteria bacterium
TTAATCCTACTTCCTATTTCCTTACAAACATTAGATATTGCCTTACCTATCTTTCCTATTATGCCCATATTATCTTCTCCTCAATACACTAGACATATCATTATAAGGAAGCTTATGTCCCATATAATACTTTGCCCACGGGTCATATTCTTCTTCCACAACATTATGCTTCTTGCCAGAGATGATTCTTATTCTCCTTGTAGGAGTTCTCTCTTCCATATCTGACAATGATGGTACATTCTCTGCACCAAGTGTATTGTGCTCAGTCTTTACCTTAATCCTCTTTTGCTTTCCCTTATATACTAGATTAGGGTCTCTGGTGAACTTTATTTGCGCCTTGCCATCTTTATCAGGAGATATCAGGACATCAGCCCAACCAAGGTCTAGCTTAACACTTTTATCTATAACACCGCCAATAACCTGTATAGTCTTGTAAGCACTTCCTTCACCTTCGTCAACATTTGTCACACCTTCAGGTGCTTCTCCTATCTTATAATACTTCTTGTCATAAGGAGGCGGAGTAATCCACCATACATCTTTATCCTCGCCTAGCTCACCTTGACGCCATACTATAGTGCCACGAATCAAAGCTTCATCACCAGCTAATTCCCCACCCGAAGTTGGTATAATTGGGATAATCGGAATGGCAGGACGCATTGTCTCTCTTGCAATTACTTGAGCCTTTGCCTGTGCCTGTATTCCAGCTTCTGTAAGAGTTTGTAATTGAGTTTTAGTCAAGGTCTTTTCTTGAGTCAAATTCTCCAAGGCGTTATGTATAGATATCTTTATAGCATTCTGGGCATTTATCATAGCGTTAGCATCTGTATCGCCCCTTGCTATAGTATCAGTATATGCTACTGTGGCAGCTTGTAGCCCAACACTAACTAAATCGTCAACATTTGTCATTTCAGATGCTTTTCCTTGTGTCATTGCAGATACTTCAGTAGCAGTTTGCGGTATAGCTACAGTAGATGGCACTATAGTAGCAGGAGAAGGTATAATAGTAGCAGGAGCTTGCATCTTCTGTTTCAATAGTTGTGCTTCGGCAGCAAGTGCAGACGTGGGAATAAATATACTTGACACCCTAGCAGAAGGAGCATACATTGGCATACCTTCTGTCCTAGGAAATGAATATGGCTCAGCAAACTTTGGCTTTAAGCTTAAGTCGGAAAGCCTTAATTGCTCTCCAGCTACAGGAGATTCCTTTTCTATGGTCATGGTAGCCACTGGAGCTCTCCTTACACCATAATCTGTAAGAGGTTTTACCCCAGACTCTCTAAAATATGCTTCCCTTGCCCTAGTTTGTGCAGCAAGTGTTTCCTTCATAGCTTCTGGAGACATTGGCCTATATCTTGCCATTCCTTCTTCCGTAGGAGACATAGAAGGTCTTGCTGAAGTACCACCTTCTTCCCACATCATATTGTAAGATATACCACCTTCAGGTGGGAAATCACCCTTTCTCATCATTTCCACTAATTTACCACGATACGCTATAGCATTCTGTAGTCCTATTCTCGCTTCATCAAGTGCTGCCAAATTTGCCTTGCTAGCATCTCCCGATGTACCATATTCCTTTACCACTTTATCAAAGAACGATTGCACATCATCCGCATTACTTACAGATATCTGCCTATCTCCACTATATTTATAAGCCGCCCTGTTAAATTCAATGCGAGCATCGCTAATTACCTTATCGGCTTCTGTCATAACTTTTTCCCAGCCAGCATAAGGAACTTGTCCTATCCTTGGAGACAGAACTGATTTCAACTTTCCAGACAGCAACTTAACTTCTGCCCTAGCCTTCTCAACATTCTTGAGTGCCTCAATATATTTCTTGCTACCAATTTCATATCTATTGGCAATATCCCATGACTTCTTAAGGGAATTGACAGCAGTGCTTAGGTTAGACATTGCATTATTGATGCCACTTATTCCACTAGCCTTTTCTATTCTTTTCACTATTTTTGGTGTAAGCTTTTCACCTGACATTATTTCCATTAGCTTGATATCAGCAGCCCTTGAACTATTCAAGGCTTTTTCTAAATTGGAAGAAGCTTCAATATACTTCACTGGAGATACAGATGGGTCAAGCTTATCAAACTTTTCTATTGCCTGTAGTAAGTTTCTCATAGCCTTACCAGACTCAAACGATGCCAATTCTAATTCAACTGAGCCACCAGCTCTTTGTATGCCTTTGCCAATAGATATGCTAATTGCAGGTCTATCTATACCAGACTTGCTCATAAGCTCATTTACCTTAGATTGAGCTAGCCTAACATCTTCCATCGCCTTAGCATTTTGGATTGCAGTGGCTGATTCAGATACTTTAGCCCATGCCTTACTCAGTTCAGACTTGGCTGCATTGAGTGGAGATAATCCTTCACCACCTAAAATCTTTGGCGTTACAATTCCCACTGTAGGTCTCATAGTAATGGGTTCCCTATAAAATCCGCTAGTTGACCTAACTATAGGAGATCTAAGTGTAACCTTGGGTACAAATAACCTTGGTTCTCCAATCATAATTCCTTGTGGAGCTAAACCTTCGCCACCAAGAATTCCTATACCTTTTTTCTCAGCTGCAACAAATGTCTGTGTCCCACTGCCAAATTCATATGGGAAAGAGCTCTTCTTAAATATACTTTGAACCTTGAGTCCTGTTACTGGGCTAACCACCTTTACAATTGGAGAAGGAATGCCTCCAAGCTTGACACCTATAGCCTTAACCCCACCAACTGCTTTTGGAACCCATAGCCCAGAAGTTAGCATCGCTGCACTAGCTCCAGACTGAACCCATTCCCTTGGAGTAATATCACCCCATTTGATATTAGAACGATAGAAAATAGGCTTAGTAAATGCACCTAAATTAAATTCTTCAGTCATAGAACCTAAGGCACTAGACCATCTGCGTTCTGGGTACGACGCCAAGTATTCATCTTGAGCCTGTATCTTGATATCGTAAACCTGTTCCCAGTATTGCTTTCCAGGTATAGCGTGCTGAACAATTCCCATTGCTGAGCTGGCACCAGGAAGCATATTGACTGGATTCCACCATTTCTGTTGCCAATCTTTTTCTGATATGCCAGCTTCTTGCAGCCTATATCCCCTCCACTCTTCAAGGGTAGGGGGTCTTCCTATAACTACTGCCATCTTTTTGACATCAGAAAGAGAATCCCATTCATCCTTGGGAATTTGCTTCTCGCCTTCATTAGTTTCTACAACATAATATTCGCCAGACTCACCAGTAGGAACTTCAGCTTCTGTTTCCGTAGTAGTAAATCCAGCTTGGGTCAACATATTTTTAGCCTCAGCCTCACCATATGTATCAACAAGCTTCTGTATATCAGTCTGGGCTAAGTTGATATTGCCATTTTCATCAACACTAACTCCAGTGGATAATAGTATTTCATTTATGGCATCTGTTTGAATCTTGCTTTCTTCGGCAAGAGAAGTATAAGTATTTATTCTATCCTGTGAATCTTTTACTATCTGGGCAGAGTCAGTATAGCCAAGTGTTTGTAAGGTTACTTCTGTCTTATCTGCACCAAGACTTGTAACTATCGCATCTACATCAACATCAGTTAAGGGGCCAATTGTTGAATAATTCTTGCCCAAAGCAGATGCTATGTCCTGTTGGGCTTGAAATTGTATTTCTGCTTGCTGTGCTAAAGACTCGGCATTATCAATGCCCGCAACTTTCATATATTCGATTGCAGCTTCAATACCATATGCTCCTACTAATTCCACAGGATAGATGCTAGGATAACTACCAGTAGTATCAATGATATACTGGATAGATACAAGCGGACTATTTCCCTGTCCTGCAGCTACTGCCTGTCTAGCTTTCTCAAGAATTTCTGGAGGCAATCCAGCTCCACCAGAAGACACAATTTCCTGAGCTGTAGCTGGATTTCCCATAGTAACATCATAGCCATATGATTGATACCATGCCGTACTGCCTTCAATGGAAGCATCACCTTGTACGGGCTGAGATGGAGTCGCCCCTGGCATAGTATACCTGAATCCACCTTCATCATTAGGGCCAGCATAGGTAGCTCCAACCATATTAGGATTTTCTGCCAGCCACTGATTGAATTGTTTCTCTGGAGATAGCCTATATGAAAATCCTTTTCCATCTGGCGAAGGCCCAATATAAGTAGAATCAGCCATATCAGGATTCTCTTTTATCCACTGGTCAAATTGTTCTCGGGGAGGAAGTGGCTTAGGAGTATACCTAAATCCCTTGCCATCTTCAGAAGGGCCAGCATATGTAGCTCCAGCCTCACTGGGGTTTTCTTCTAACCATTGATTGAATTGCATTTCAGGAGGTGCTGTATACCTAAACCCTCCATCATCTCCAGCACCAGCATATGTAGAGCCAGCCATATCGGGATTCTCTGCCAGCCACTTTTCAAATTGCTTCTCTGGCGGTATATTATACCTGAACCCACCATTATCACTGACCCCAGCATATACAGAATCGCTAGGAATAGAGCCATCTTTCAAGGCATTCTGAAACTGTTGCTCTGCAGGAAGATTATATCTAAACCCGCCGCCTTCTCTAATAGTACCAGCATAAGTAGAACCCGAGGGAATTTCTCCACTCCGTAAAGCTTCTCCAAATTGCTGTTTGGGAGACTTTGGTATCTTTATAGTTGGTCTAGGCTTACTACCAGCTCCTGGCATTCCTATGCCCATACCGATTCCAATTGCCATATCAGCCACTCCTTGCCGCCAATATCGAGTATATGATATAAAGCATTGCCGCTGCGAATAGACCTATGATAAGATACCATATCCAACTGAGCCACCCTACCATCCCAGGAACATCCATATTTATTAGGGTATTGACATAGACAAAGTAGCCCACAACAAAACTAATCACCGAAATGGGCGTTGTTATAAATGATACAACTGTTCCTGCTGCTCCTCCTAGACCTGCATCTATCCTTTGGTATTGAGGCATTGCTAGCTTCTGTATTGCTGTGGACACTCCCGTGTCACTAGCCACACCATTGATGTACCAAGGGATGATAATAAATGACAGAACTACAGCCATTATAATGAATACATAGAAAATACCAGTCATATTATGCTTCCCTCCATTGCCATATTCCATACCCTATTGCAAATATGGCTGTAATTGCGATAAATCCTGACGGTACTACACCTATTGCCACAAACCCGACACTAGCAGCTCCACCAGCAATAACTCCCATAGTTAATCCACCCACTAGACCAGCAGCCACAGTCATCCCAAGCACAAGACCCAATGAGACAATGAGCCACATTGTGCCTCTTGGCACTGCTAAACTATCAGCCATCTGATTTATACCATCATATCCAGGCAACTTAGACATTATCGTAGAATCAGTGACTTGGGTAAATCCTGATGGCATATCAGGAGGTGCATTAGGAACGGAAGCTGCTGTAGCTAGAAGTGTCGTTGCCAATGTAGATACCTTAGCTGCACTAGTATTTCCGCCACTCACACTCCAAGCACTAAAGTAGAATGTCTTGCCATTTTCTAGTCCACTAATGCCACTGTATGTCTTTGTGCGTTCCGAGCCGTTATAGACAAGTAGACCATCAGTAGTTAATGCGGGATATGTGTCATATGCAACTCTAACAAGCGTGGTTGAAGCTCCTGTTGCTGGAAGCCACATCAACTCTACAGAAGTTGAGGCAGGAATTGCCACAAAGCTTGTTGGGGGCTGTAAAGTACCAGTCAGAGTCGTAAATGTTATCTCACTACTTGTAATGGTAGTAACTGAATTCTTAATCTGTACTCTATAGAAATATGGAGTCAGAGTATTCAGACCTGTTAAATCAAAGTAGGGATGGTCTCCTATTGCATATCCTGGAGTCCATGAGGTAATCTGTCCAGCTGGATATGTTCCCCAAGCACCGCTTACTGTATTATATCCCCACCTAATCTCACAAGTTTCCCCACCATCGCTAGTGATGATAGAATTTAGCCTAGCTGATGTGGCTGCTATATTTGTAGCATCTGTAGCTGTTATTGCTGGGTTAGAAGAGATATAAGTTACAATCAGAAATGGAGCATACCCTATGCCTTGTGCTGGATAATAAGAAAAGAATCCTGAATTCCAGTATCCACTACCCCATGTGGGCAATGCACCACCAACGTCGTGGTCGACATCTCTTACTGCAATTTTTGTAGTACTAGTCAATGATATGCCAGCTAGCCCAGCAGCATTAAGAGAAAACACATTGTATCCAGTAGTAGACCAATTGGTATAAGTTATAGGAGTTGCACAATAAGCTGTAGCTGTCCTACGACTATAGTCTGTCTTATCAAGGATATTGGGATATAAAGTTGTGGTAGCATAGATATTAGCCTTTAGACCACCATCACTCAGTGGGTCAGACTTGGCATACCCAAATAAGCCAAACTGGGATGATGTTATTGTTACAGCGTCATTAAGTCCCGAAGTATCAAATATAAAGGCAGAGCTCATTAAATAATTATATCTATTTGCTGTTGGGTATGTAGACCAGCTAAATACACTACCCCAGTACCCAGTTCCTGGACCCCAGTCACCAGGGTTAGCTACTAGTGTAGCCCACAAATTAGCTGCTGCTGGTGTAGGATATGTTCCCACAGCCCCACCAGAAGCTGTGGTAGAATAGAATGT
>CAZWDF010000067.1:0-6654 GCA_964632335.1 uncultured Candidatus Saccharibacteria bacterium
TTATCTTCAGAATAAAGCTTAAACCAGTAAGTGGAATTGGGATCCAATTCATTATTCAATGGAAGGCTGTTAGTGGTCGCTCCAGCAATGAAATAGTTGAGTGTTCTGGAAGCGATGGTTTCAGCTAAATAATAGACTCCGTCAACCGATTCGGTAGTATACCAGAGTTTGTAATCTTCGAAGCCGGGGCTGGGATTAGGGATTGTTCCCCAGGCAATAAATAAACGATATTCGGAAACTTCAGGATTGGAAACATCTCTAAAGAAGACGTTAGAAGGCCTTCGGGGAGGAATTTGGTTAGTAGTGGTTTGGTTAGCTACCGCATCTCTGATCTTTAGATAGACAGTGGTTTGTTCAGTATTCAGGAGCCAGGATTTAGTGGTAGCGTATGACATCCAGGTTCCAGAATCAGAGTTTAAGTCATCATCTGAGAAGTCTGAGTTATTAGATAACATCATCTGAAAGGAAGAATCATCTGAGGCTGAAATATAAAGAGTAGCTGGTGAAGTGGGAGGAACCGAGTTCTTAGCGTCAATGTAAAAGGAAATTAAGGGATTTTTGGTGTCTAAAATAAAGTTGGCAGAATCAGCTGTGGCGGTATTGTTGGCAGCTTCATTATCATTAATGGTTACTCTCATTTCGGCGTTAGTCAGATAGGTATTAGCTCCTAATTGAGATTTAGCGTCCCAATAGGCAGTGTAGATTAGGTAGCTTTCTCCTAAGACTTTATTGTCTAAATTGCCATCTGAATTAATATCAGTCACCTCTCCGTCAGAAGGAGCTGTGTCAAAGGTAATGTAGCTTGAGCTAATAGTACCACTCCAAGTACCGCCACCATCTAAAGAATATTTGAAAGAAGGAGTGATAAAATTAGGGGTGTTAGTGCCAGAAGTGGTATCAGGGTCTTTAATTTTGTATTTAATTTCTACTTTTCTTTCGTTAGTTTCTCCAGCTAATACTTGAGAAGCTGTCACTCCATTATTACCATAAGTGGCATCAAATTCGGGTGGGGCATTAACTACATACTGCAAGGTAACATCAGATAAAGTCGGAGTTTGGTGGCCAGCTATAATTACCTCCAAAAAAGCTTTATATTGAATCCATTGGTCATTTTTGGCGGTTGCACCATCTCCAATAGCAATGGTATTGGGAACACTGCAAGTCACAACGTTTCCAGCTTTAGAGCAACCGGTAGCTGAATCATCAAAATAGGTAGTATCGTCTCCGCCAGGTCCCATCCAACCCGACCAGGTAGAATTATTTGGTGAGGTTTGTAAGTGAAACTTAATATTAGTGCCGGTGGGAACTGTTTCTGTCCAGCTGATGCCTGATAAAATATTAGTCGCATCAGAAGTGTTATAGGGTGAGGAAATAAGATTATAGTTACCGACAGCATAATAGGTATAGTTAATAGTTATATCAGACAAACTTGGGACATCTGAGTCGGTTGCGGAAAAATATGCCTTATATTGAATCCAGCGATGACCATCGTGAATGGAATTGATGGTTGTGCCTGAAGTACCGTAGCAATTTGAAGGTGTGCTGCAATCGGTGAAAGGTCCGCCGCTTGGACCATACCACTGGGCCGAAGAAAGACCTGCTTGGTCAGGAGCTGACTTCAATAAAAACAGAAGGTCAGTGCCCGAGGGTTTAGTAATCGTGAAAACTAAGGTAGTAAAATCTGAATTCTGGCCAGTATCTATGGCTGAAGAAATGAAGTTACCGTTATAAGCATAAATTTGGCCAGCTGAAAACAGAAAACCAAAACCAGCTAAAATTATAATGGCAGATAAAATAATTAATTTTTGTTTTTTATCCATGGTCAGTAAATAGAGGTTGACCCCATTGTTCTCGACCAGCGTCTAAGGTCCGCACTTGCAGTAGGTCCACCAAGTATTGTGACCTGCGCACAAGTACCCTTCCATCACGAGAGTTAAGCCGCATGTGGCGCCGCCTCCGCTTTCCCAGCACGTGCCTGGAGGATTCGTGCCCTCTAGCTTGGTGTTGGTGCCGGCGGTATCGGTACCAACACTTACGCAGCCACACGCAACATTAGCGGCGCAGGCGCCGCTCCCATTGCACAACCCGGAGTTCTTGTAAGTACCAGCGCACAATGTTGTGCAAGTGGTCCCGCATGCGTTACATAGATTTACGGCACAGCTAACATCCGCGCACTGGCTGAATAAATCTTCTACGCCTTGATTAACGCAGCTGCCTGCTGAACATTTTTTACAGGTTGCTGAACAGGTATAAACTCCCTGAGTATCTTGAGTATTATTAGCCATATTGACGCAGCTGGCGGAAGTAGCTCCGTCGCAAGTAGTACAGGCAGTAGTGCAGTTACGCTCGCCAGAAGTGTAATAACCGCAGGCATTGCTGCCGCCAATACAGTTGTCGGTGTAGCAACCGGTGGTGCCGCAGTAGCTGTATAAGTCTTGGGCTGATGTTTGGTAACCGCAGGCGCCTGAACCATCGCAATTTCCGGTGTAACATTGAGTATCTGAACATTGGCTGAATAAATCTTCTACGCCTTGGTTTCCGCAGCTGCCACTTGAACATTTTTTACAGGTTGCTGAACAGGTATAACTGCCTTCAGTATCCTGGGTGTTATCAGTCATACTAACGCAGCTACCGGAAGTAGCTCCGTCGCAAGTAGTACAGGCAGTAGTGCAGTTACGTTCTAAGGTATTGTAGTAGCCACAAGCATTGCTGCCGCCAATACAGTTGTCGGTGTAGCAGCCGGTGGTGCCGCAGTAGCTGTATAAGTCTTGGGCTGATGTTTGGTAACCGCAGGCACCGGAACCATCACAGTTGCCAGTATAACAGCCGCTATCAGGACATTCGCTGCCAGGATCAGTATCAACTGGAATATTGGTGCAGGTTCCCAGGTTTCCTGCTGCATTACAGGCCTGGCAGGTTCCTGTGCAGGCAGTATTACAGCAAACACCATCCACGCAATAACCAGAAACGCATTCAATAGCCGCAGAACAAGTTTTTCCTAAAGGTTTTTGAAGATAAACATTGCCCCCGCTCACATAAACATCATCTTTTGTCCCGGCATTAAAATCATCGTCAGTGGTTTGGGTTATAGAAGTAGAAGCAGCAACTAAAGTTAACTCGGTTCCGGCTGTAATATTGGCATCTTTAGAATAATATTTAGTCCAGCCGGTCTCATTAGCCGGATGAGCCGGGAAATTTACTGTATCTGCTCCGCCTGACCAGCTTAGCTGAATCCAGTAATAAGTCGCGGCCAAAATATTTTTTACGTTTTGGAAAAATAAAAAGCCAGAGCCAACCAAAGTCAAAATCAAAATTAAAACCGTAGCCTCCTGCCAATATTTTCTGAAAGGCCAAAGAGGATCCTCCCTTATCCTTCTCAAAATCAAAGCCACCCTCGGCTGCCAACCAAGAAGAGAAAAAAATATCGGAAACTCCACCCTCTTCTCTTTAGCTTTAACAGAGACCCGATCTCTGTTAGATTTAACAGAGGCCCGTCCTCTGATAAGGTTTATTTTCGGGAGAAATGTCTTTTGGTAGTTTCTCAATGATTTCAAGATTATTGATTTTGTTTTTCTCGTCTGTTTGGTTACTAGTTTTATTGCATTTTCCTTTATTCTTCTTGTTTGTTTTTTCACCCAAGGTCTAAAACCCAACGTTAGACCCTTTATTTGTGCCTCGCCCACGCTAACAGAAACCCGCTCTCTGTTTAGCTTTCTACCAAGCACATAATTTATGTGCTTTGGTTTAGCTTTCCTATTTTTGGTTTTGGTTTTCTTTACTTTAATCATCTATTTTATCTTACCTAAAATTTCTTTTGTTTTTACTAAAAATTCTTTGGCCTTGCTTACTAAATAATTAGCGTTTTCTTTACTAAATTCTCCATAATAATCGGCTTCTTCCCGCAAAGTCTTTGCTCTCTCTAGCGTCTCAAGAAGGGGGTAATCTAAAAGTCCCTTCTCCAGATATAAGGCCCTGATGGCTTAAATTAGACAGAAATGGCTTCTTCCCCGATAATTTTTGACATTAAGTCTTCCATATTACTGGACTCGACCCATTTCATCGGTTATAGTTGGGTCGTCGGGTAAAGTGGTATTTAGAGCCTGGGCAGTAGATTGTAAGGTCATCTCTGTCCAACTATCTTCTCCAGTAATTTTAGCCTGACCAATAATTTCTGGAGTTTTGCCTCTTTGTGTCTCATCGGGCGTGAACTCAACCTGAAAAGAAATATTAGGACCAGGAGTCAAAACACCCTTGCCTCTTTCTAAATCCCCTACCGACCAAACAATTTCTCTTGACTGAGAATCAAAGGTAAATTTTGCTAACTCTTCCTCAGGAAAAATTTTTCCAGTTAAAATCACTTGGGGAGGTAGAGTTGCTTTTACCTTTGCATCTTTAATGTCAGAATAATAATTTTTAACCAGCCAGATTATAGTATAAGTAGTTTTTTCGCCGACTTTGGGCGGAATAATGGAACCTTCTTGGTTACCAAAAACTTCGTCCTGGAAATATCCTTTTTGGACTATTTCTATTTTTGAACTAATTTTAGTCACAAATTCTTCCTCGACTTGGGAAATAAAAACATTGTTGCTTAAAACTGGATTTTTCACGTTCCCCAAATCATCTTTTAACTTTATCCAGAAATCCGCTTTTCCCTCTTCAGTCGGAGCTAAATATTGGAGTTTGGACACTTTGCGCCAGTCAAAAATAACTGAATTATCCCCGGGCTCAGATTGCCCCAAATCCGATTTTATCGTCTGGAAATCAAATGCCTCACCTGTAAGTTTGCAGACCATAAATAAATCATTTAAGTCATCGTCTCCAATGTTTTTAAAATAAATTTCATAATGGAGCCAGTCGCCAGGCAGAGCAACGTATTTTGGATTTCCATTAATTTCTTGGCGCAGGTAAATTGAGGGTTTTATAATTTCTACTCCTTTCTCTGCCTCTTTCAATAAAATAAATTCTCCCTCTTTCCAAATCCCCAGTTTGGCCCGAAAAACTCTCGCCTCGCCAACTTCTCCCGAAAGACGACCCGAAACCTCAATCCTTCCTCCCTGAGATTTATTCAAAACCGGAATTTCCCATTCGTTTTTTTCAATAGACTTTGGCGAAGACTCAACAAATTCAAAGCCGGAAGGATAATCCGCCTGGACCCTTAAATCAGTGAGAAGATAATCTACGTTTGAGAAATAATTTATCCTCAATCTAAAATCCTTTCCTGACTCAATTTTGGTGGGTAAATCAAGTTCAAAGGTAAGAGGAACGGATTTAATAGTGGTGGTAAAAGTGGTTGATGACTCATATTTTGCTTTTAGATTTTTTGGCTGATAGGTTAAAGAAGCCTTGACGATTTTTGTCTCACCCTCCTTCCCTAATATTTTCATTTTAAAAGGGAAAGTTTTTTCTTCGCCAGGATAAATCGCTTCTCCTAATTGGTCTTTTCCATAAACCTGCCTGCCCAAAATTTTTTCATCTCGGATAGAAGTTTCTGGTGGTTCAAAAATAAGTTCTGGATTCTCCAAACGGAAATTCCCATTATTTTTATATTTAACAATGTATTCCACTTCCTGAGCGAAATTGACCTCGGCCGGACCTAAAATTTCCAATTTTAAAACTTCCTTTGAATAAAGATTTCTCTGCCACTGATAGAAACCTACTACACCCACCAGGGCAGCTAAAAGAATTAAGAAGATGATGAATTTTCTTCGCATAACTCCTTACGAAATTACGAATTTATTACGAATATACGAATAGTATTCATTAGAAATCATATTTAAGGATTTTAAATGAATTTTTTCGATCTTTAATTTTGCTAAAATTGACCAGTTTTTTTCAAGAATAATTCTTAAAATCTTCACCACTTCCGGTTTAACCTCCCTGCCCAATTTTATTTTTTTAAAACAGTTTTGACAAATTACTCCCCCCTCTTTTTTATTAAAATAAAGTTTCTCGGGTAATAATTTTTTTTGACAAACCGCACAATTATAGAGTTGGAGTCCGTAACCTAAAATAGAAAGAAAGTTCCAGAGAAAAAAGTAATAAATCAGGTTATAGATTAGAGGTTTTAGGTTAAGGGTATTTGATCTCCGAAATGTTTCATTAAGCAATTGCCAAGTTTTTTCGTCGGGCTCCTGGCCCTTTATTAAATCATCTAAGATTTCAGAAATTTTATAGGCAATAGATAGCGTTTTTAAATCTTTTCTTAAATTACTGAATTTCTCAATTAAAATAGCATCGGTTAAAGTTTTATGGGCTTTCCCCTGAATAAATTCAATTTCTGATAAATAAAAGAGTTCTGCTCCCGACCTTAATTTTGAGGAGATTTTTCTTACTGCCTTTCCTAAAATCTCTAATTCCCCGAAATCTTTTGTATAGATTGTAAAGAGCTGGTCGGTTTCACCTCGGTCATCTTTTTTAAAAATTAAACCTGTGGTTCGATAATGAACGAACATTTATTTATAGGCCGGCTCTTTTCTTCGCTTCCTCTAAGCGAACTATCGCTTCCCCAATTGTGTTTTGCTCAGCCCGAGTCTTTGCTTTCGGGAAAGCATTTTTTAATTTTCCGATTTCTCTTTGTATTTCACTCCCAGAGAGCTCGAGACCATAGTAAGAAGGGAATCTTTCTTTTAATATTTTCCCTCCCATTTTTCCTAA
>CAZWDF010000068.1:0-6603 GCA_964632335.1 uncultured Candidatus Saccharibacteria bacterium
TGGAGACCCTGCGCCAACCACTGGAAGACAAGGTCATTACTATCAGTCGTGCTCAGGCTGGGCTAACGCAATACCCTCTGTCTTGAGAGGAATAGACAGCGTAATTTCATAATCTCGATAATCTAACCGCTCCACATATGCTAAGTGTGAACCTGGAGTTTTGTCATATGCTTCCGCTTCGTCCTTCGTCTTGACGCGTACTTGATACTGGAACTGTGTGAGAATTTCCCTCATGGCTGCATTTGGCAGGTCGCCAAGAGCGATGCATGTATCCTTTGCATGTTGTAGCCACCGCTTGGCCATTTCTTCCAAAGAATCTAGTGCCCTATCTCCCTGGCCCATAACCGCTAATTCATCCAATAGTGTATTCGCATCTTGCTTTAGCGAAGTTTGTTCTGCGGTATACTGCGTCCATAATTGGTCTCGGACATCCCGACTTATACGCCCGGAATATTCATCATCGGCAACTCGTGCCAGCTTATTTGTGATGGCCATCTCCTTATTCTCGCTTGTTTTTAGTTGCTGTTGTATCTCGCGCTTCCTATTGTCTCTTTTTTTCTTATCAAAGAGTTTAGCTAAGAAGGGATTATTCTTGAACGGATTAGCCAGAGCGACTAGAATCATAGCCCGGGCGAGCTTGTCCATTTCGGGTCCGTTCAAAGTAGGGCGATGGCACCCGCCTACTGGACAAGTATACAGATAATATCCTCGTTTCGGTTGTCCGTGATAGCGCCGGGGTTCGCCATTCTTCCCACGATGTGTCCCACAGAATATCATCCCCCGGAGCAGGTAATCGTGCTTAGCATTACGGCTGGCTAACTTTTGATGCTTTGCCAGTTGGTCCTGGATTAACCCGCGTTGCTCCCAGGTAATAGGTGGATTGACTATTTCAATCTCGGGAATGTAGATGGCTTCAGAGAGTGGGCGCTTCCGTATGCTGGACTTCCCGTAGGTATTCCCTCGGCGCTTTGCCGGTATAGTTGCTACCCTACGGAGCCCGAAGTATCTGCCAGCATAGACCGGATTGTTGATGATATTGGAGAGAGCCGTCTTATTCCAATCCAACTGCCCGCTTGGGCTCTGAATACCACGCCTTTTCAGTTCTTTGATAACTACATCGTAGCCATTGCCGCCGATAATTAACTCAAAAATAAGTTTGATAGTATCGTAATTACCGTTGGGAATAAGCCGTGGGTGCTTTCCTGTCCTATCCCACTGATAGCCATAGAGCTTGTGAAAGGTTATGGGCAGCTTTCGGAGTGCTACACGGTCATGCAACCCATCCCGTGAACCTTGACTTGCTCGGAGTACCTGTCTCTCTTTGGAGACGGCTAGTACCATCTCCACGACCTTGCCCTCGGGACCCTCAAATAGTTCTGGCCCCTGGCAGATTAGCAACTCCACGCCATTGCTTTTGAGTTCTGATAGAAATACGAGGCGCTGGACTCCATCAGCCAGTAGACGGTCGCGGTCATAAATTGCCAGCCCTTCAATTTCGTGATTCAGCACCAACCGGCGCAGTTCCTGGAAGTCCGGGCTGGAATACAGGTCAAGGCTGGAGAAGTCAACAGCGAATATACGGATAGCAGAATAGCTGGCTGCCTGTAGTTTTTCCTGACACCGGGATACCTGGCTGGGTAGTGAGGTTTCACCTTGCCTGAAAGTGGACACCCGGGCCCAAATAGCAGCGGGCTTGACTTGCGTAATTGTTTTTGGTATGCTAACCATAATTCATAATTCCTTTTGAATTACCCGGTTGCTCGCCGAAGGTGACCGGGTAATTCATTTTATTCAGGCCGGCTTTAATGCCAGCTCCCCTTTACAGGTGATAGGGTGAACGGTACGCCGCCCACAGGATTTACATTGATACTGCTGGACATAATTGCGGCCGCTCCACACACAGCCCACCTTGACTAGGTTACCACCACATTCGGGACACCGTACTTCGTTCATTGCTTTTTACCTCTATACCTATACATATACCACACATTATTGTGTTTGTCAAGGGTTTTCAAAACGATGTTCCCAACAAGTCAAAAAAAATTATCTAGTCACCCTTAGAACCTGGACAAATCTATTTAGCGACTGAGCGCTCCTGACATCTAAAAACATAGCCCGGCATTTTCTGAGGCCCGGGCAGTCATGGCAATCGTCATGGTCTATTGAGCAGCGGGTAGCCCTAGCTGTGGCCCGTTCAAAGTAGGGATTGTCTAGCGTTGCTGCTGCCCATTTGTTAAGCATTTTATCCCTCCCTCTTTCAGCCCTTCCAACAAGGCCGTGACCGATAGCGGGTCAGCTTTAGTCTTAACATCTAGAGTATCCGGCACCTTCATAAACTCCAGCAGCGGCTTAAGGAATCTGGTGGCAAGGTCAGTGGCTACGGCTTGTTGGAATAAGGCGAACTGCTCTCTTAACTCCCGGAGCTCCCGGCGCAGGTCAGCCACGCTTCCTTGCGCCATCTCAGCGATGACCTTTGATTTGTCAGCGATATTGAGGGCGTCTAATGCGGTGAGTAGAACAGGGTTAGGTCTTGATGGAGCGGTGCCGGTGTAGCGATAACGCGGGTCATTCCCTTTGTCACCCTGGGTTAGCAAGTTGTCCAGGGTCACTGAGCAGATGTGGTACTGTGTTAGCGTCGGACCTATGCCATGAGCATTCAGGTATCCAATAATCTCCGCCCGGTGTAGACGGAGATACATGTGCTTCGCACCGCCTTTTAATTGAGAGGGGTCTCTCTTTCTCATTCCCGCCTCCCCCGGGGATGGGGAAGCGGGGTAGGACTACTCTATCCCCGCTTCAGGTGTTCCCCGGTATTCCTAGTCTTCGTCCGGTGCGGCCAGGCTTAAAGTTATATTGAGATAATAGCACTTTGGTAACACTTTGTCAATACCCTTTTAGATAATCTTTGGTCGAGCCAGTTTATGATTTCGGGTGTGCAGTACTGCACACCATTAAACAGGGATTCCAACTCTCCGATATTCCCAATAGGTATATTTCCCTGCCAGACCGCCTCTTGGTATTCCTCTGTTGACTTCTTGTTAATATAGTGGTAACATTCTACTAACATGCCAACACTAAAAGAATTGCGGGAAAGGTCAGCACTCTCTCAAAGAGAACTGGCACAGATTACAGGTATATCAGCCGCTACCATCAACCGGATTGAAACGGGTAAGAACAAACCTCTCCCTCGAACAATCCGTAAACTTGCTAAGGCCCTCGGTGTCCAGCCACAAGAGATTGACTTCCGGTAGATATTGTCCCCTTGACCTCAGACAGCCTACGGAGTTGCGCCTGCTGGCTATAATACCAAAGGTCATACGCTTCTTTTCGTTTTGCCGCTTCCTGCGCTTCCTTTGCCAGCCGCCGGGAGATACCAACCACAAAGGCAAACACCCGGTTGTAATATGACCTCTTCCATAACTTGACCATCTCCCTTCCTTGAGGACCGATGGACAACAGGTAAAGATGCCGCTCCAATAGCCCATTACTCACCCACCTGGTAAGACGAGCCCTAATATAATCATAGCGCACACCGGAGAGCTGGGAGAGTTCCAAAGGAGTAAGATAACCCTCTTCATTCAGGTGAGTGCGTATCCAGAGAGTGAGAAGTACCTTATTGAGACTTTTATTCCTTTCCAATATCCTTTACCCTACTACTTTACCCACTGCTAGACAACTGTTAGACTATAAGCCTAACAATAGGGGGGAAGAAAGCGCGCGCGCACCGAACCCATAGATTATTTAATACTATATCAGCCTCAGTCGTTTATTCCTTTCCAATGGAAAGACATTCCCTGTCCTAGTAATAGGAGAAGCCGTCCCTGATATACTCGGGTCATGCTCGAAAGTTATCTTGAGTCCCGACCCTTCCGAGATAGGGGTAAGGTGGGCGTCAAACAGCCCTATGTCATGCTTGACTTCCTGGCTGAGACCCATACCATAAAGGTACTGGGCGGTCCGGTAAGCGCTCTGCGGTCCTCGGATTACCTTAGCGCCGACTGGTCTCTTACCCACGACAACCAGATGGTCACTCTTGCCAATGAAGGGGCTGACAATCACGTGCCATACATCTTCCCTGCCGCCGCCCTTGCCGCTGACCTCCCCCTGGCGCCAGCAGAGAGCACCACCAGAGCCTTTTATCCGTTTGCGTTTTTGCTCATCAGTGCCCCCGCCGGGTAAGGGAAATGGTCTGGTGGGGGATAATTCAGCCGTAATCTCTATTGGTATGGCTGGCGCAATTTCAGCCGTTGTTTCCCTGACTGCCTCCCGGACGGCTGTCCTGACTGCCGTTCTAGTTTGTGTCCTCGTTTGAGTTTTTGTCTGCGTTTGTGTTTGTGTCTTGGTAGCGGTCTGAACGGCTGTTTGAGCTGCGGTCTGGGCGGCGGCCTGTGCTTGAGTTGCCGTTTGACCCTGCTGGAGTGCTTGGGCATAAGCCCATGTTGCCGCCCTAGTCGCTGTCTGCTGAAGTAGCTGTGCTTTTATCCGAGCCTTGGCCTTACCTTTTGTTAAAGAAGTAGCTGCCACATAATCAGCATAGGCGTTGAGCATATCGTCAGTGACATGGCCATGTATGGGTTCTGGATTAAGGGATTCAATATAAGCCCGCCGCGCGGCTTCATAGGCTGCCTTTCTAGCAAGGTATTCCTGGTAAAGCCGCCAATATGCCCGACTAACATCAGGTATTACCTTCCCCGCGGCCTGCTGACGCCGGACTGTTTCGTTTAACACACGGAAGGCATTATTTATCCTTTGTTGTTGCCCCTGCCGGAGTAATTCATTCCAGTTGACCTCTATGGTTCTGGTCGCTGTCTTAGGGGCTGCCCTGATAGCTTCTTGGGCGGCAGATAACAATAAACCATGTCTCTCAGCCAAAGTGCTTTTATCTCTTATAAGTCTCTCTGGGATGGGGAATTTAGTACCGGGAAGAAACACCACTGGCTCTTTCCAATCAATCAAGTGGCCACCAAGTTCCCCTGGCTGCAGGCGGGTAAAGCCTCCCTGCGGAGCCCGTCTTGGTGCCGGGCTAAAGCCTTCCTGACCTCGCTGATACTCTACCTTTGTTGTGCCGGGTAATTTAACGGTATCTGGGGCCGTCAAAGGGAAAGTAGTTATGCGACCTGGCTTTTGGGGCATCCTGACAAACTGCTGAAGCTCGGCAAGCGATGCTACTTTCCCAGTCTTATCAACAATCAAAATATCGTCAGCCGTAGGATTCTGCCCAGTGGTTGCTCGGTATTGGGATACTGCTTTATTGAGGTCTTTTTTAGTGAGACCCCGTATCTTGTTGTATATCCCAACCGCAATCAGAGCGGTCAGTATAGCAATTTCCCCGATAGGAGTAGGCTCTGCTTCAGCCGCAGGGACCGCTACCCCTAGCCAGGAGGCTGGGCTTATTGGTTCTGTTTCCTTCTCCTTCTTTTTCTCCCAGTTAAATAGGACAGCTTTCTTTCCGATAGGACCCAAACTGTCATAAGAAATAGGTAAGCCTTTGTCTTGCAGAGATTTCACTCCCTCTTTGCCCAATATGGTTTTAACATATTTTTTCTGGTCGGTCTCCGGGCGAGAGAGAAAATCCTGCTCAAGGGCTTGATACCGTGCTTCGTGATATGCTACTCCGCTTTCTTCTATTGCCTTCTTTTCTTTAGCGGGTCTTTCAAACTCATCTTTGTAGGCGTTGTAACCTTGAGAAACTAGGATTTCGTATAATCTGGGAGTCTCCTTTTTGACTCGCTCCATCTCCTTATTGCTGACCCATAAGCCGTCAGGGAGTTGTGTATTATTCCCCTCAAAATCAGCTTCCCTTTGTTTTTCTTGGCGGATGCTTATTTGTGATTCTAAAATTTGCCCGGCCGCGGCCTTGTTGTAGGCGTCAATACCTTCATTAACCAATACCTTATAGCGCGCGGGAGATTCTTTCTTAACACTCTCGGCAAAGTCTTTCATCTTAGTTATTGAATCTTCGGTATAGCCAAGTTTTACCAGTTCCTTTTCTGAGACACCCGCTTTGAGAGCCCTGATTATGTCTATGGAATAGCTCCCGTCTTTATCGAAGCTAAGATAAGGTGAGAGTTTATCCGAGACCAGCAGTTCTAGCTCTTCCGGTGGCTTTAATTTGGCATCGCGGTATGACCTCAGGATACCGGCCTTCGCCCTGGCCGTGGTCTCTTCCCTTTCCAGCTCACCGCCCGGTGCGGCTGGATGCTCCGGAGGCAAGGGATGGCCGCCCACCGACCGCTTCTCTCTTATCTCCTGGGCTTCGCTGGCCTGCTTTTCCAGGTCTGCTATATGCCTATCGGCTGAGGACCCTTCCCTACTTGGCTCGGGTATGCCGGCTATATTCACATCAGCCACACCGGGGAGCCTCTCACCCCGGCGGATAGCCTCAATGTTCTGGTCGGAATAGCCAAAGGCTTTCTTTAAGTCTTCAACTTTGCCGTCATCTAACGCCCGGTTGACATTCCAGCTTTCCCCGAAGCCTTCCACTTGTAGCTTATAAGGCTCAAGCCTCTGGAGGGCGGCCGTCCGCTCTTCGGGGGGATACCTTGATCCCGCAGGCAACTGTGATGTTGGTCGCGCATAAGTAGGCCTTGCACCACCCCTCCA
>CAZWDF010000069.1:0-6430 GCA_964632335.1 uncultured Candidatus Saccharibacteria bacterium
AGTGCTGTATGCCTGCGTCTCTCAAGGCCAACTCGAAAGACTGTAGCTGCTCTTTGTGTTTACCGTTGCCCTTGGTCAAGAAGAAGTATTTTGGAATCATTGCGCAATACACTCACAGGATCCACTTATTAACATTATGTTTTTCGGTTCTGTGAAGTCTCCGTTTGTTTTGGGGTTCATGTGAAAAACCGTTTGGTGTTTTACTGAGAGTGTTTGGTTGCGTTCTGTATCAGGGTTTTCCATTTGTTCTGACCCTCTACGGTTATTCCACATGCTTCACTTGGAGTTTTACCGTCTAAGCCTTCGTGAGGTCTAATATAGTTGTGGAATAGTTGGTAGCCTTGAAGAATTGCGGTATCTTTGGTTTTTAGTCCACGCATGGTTTTCTCTCTGTCTCTGACTTCACCATTCATGCGTTCCATCTTGTTGTTATTGTGGTCTCCTCTGATCGTAATGTTCCTGATGTGTTCTGTCCTTGTCTCTTTCTTCAGAGTCCAATACTCCTTCAAGTAAGCATCATGATACGCTGGAAGACCGTCAGTTATGAGGGTCATGGGTTTCTTTCCCATCAGTTGTTTACTCATTTGGAAAAGCTTCCGTGCATCATGGGTGTATTTGGTTTCTGCAACTTCCTGAGCAATCCAGAACCGTGTTTCGTCATCCATCATAGCGAATAGGTATTTCATGTCGCCTTTGACCTTGATGTAGATTTCGTCTGCTCTCCAAGTGTCACTTACGTTTGGCGTAATGGTTTCAACATAGTTCTTCATGAGGTTAACGTATTTTTTTATCCAGTTGAGAATTGTTCTGTACGAAACCTCGACTCCTAAGAGCTTAAGCGATTTCATTGTGTTTCTAAGGGATTCTCCGCTGAAGTAGAGTTGCATCGCGGAAGTGATTGCTTGTGGATTGTGCTTCATTCGTTCAAAGCCAATGTTGAATGTGAAGTATTTGTGGCAGTCTCGGCAGTAGAATACTTGGATGTTTCCAGTTTTGTTTTTTCGTAAGCCATATTTCATTAGATTAGAAGAACCGCAATGGATGCATTCAGTAAGATTCTCTAGTGGGGCGATTCTTCTAATTGCCGCTCTCAGTGACTTAGAAAATTCTACTGCAAAAATATGCTTACACTTCACATGGCGAAACTTGTTATCGGGGCACTCGCAAATCCATTCGTTATCTACCATTGAAACGGCATACTCGCCATTTCCGCTCTGACTGAGAACTGTGTAAAAGTTTTCTTCTACACGGTTAACTTGACTTTCTTTTTTGTGAGCTATCTCTGAGCCTCTTTGCTCACGGAGATTTTCGAGTTCTTCCATTGTCATCATATCGCATTACCTATAATATTACCTAATACATTACCATTATATAAACGTTTAGGTATCATTACAAGCCATGTCATAGGTAATCTTATATAGCCTACACGTTATATTACCTATCAAGAGGTAAAATCAAATGGGAGAAATAACAACCTTAACCAAAGCTGCAACAAAAACAACATCATTAAGAACAACAGTTCCAGCGAGTATAGTAAGACAATTCAACTTGATGAACGGAGACAAGTTGGATTGGAATTTACGAGCAGAAGGTGGAGAAATGATTATTACAGTGAAACCAGTTAGCAACAAGGACTAATCTGTATCTTTGGCAACCATTTTTTCTGTGAATGATGCCAGCTCCTCGAATTTTGAGGCAAGCGTTATGTAAGCGTTTTCGATTTCTCTAACCCGCGTCGCAGCTTCCTCCTGTAACTGCGTATCTCTCGGGATCAAGAAAGGAACCTTCCTTACTTGCCTAATGAGAGTACGAGGTCTTGTTCCGCCACTACTCCAACGTTGAAGAAGAAGCCTAGATTCAGCCCTGTTCAAGCAAGCAGCCAAGTAGTGAGGATTCAGTCTGATTACATTCTTGATTCTTATCCGAACGATCTCCTGACTTATGTTTGCTTCTTTCAGACTCTCTGGAACCACCGCTGAAACGCCCACTGTTCCAGTAATTGTCAAAACCACGTCATTAGGTTTCAACGAGCTACGCTGTAGGCGCTTGTGGACTTCTTCTTCGATATAAACCACACCTCTGTGAATATCGATGTGAAATGGCTCAATATTATGAACACGAATATACGGTATCGTTCCTGAACTTGAGTATTTGAAGGTCTCCCGTTCAAAACCCAGCATCGCACTGACATCCAACAAATCCTTTTGCCCAAGTCTCACGATTTCGTAAAGCCCTGTTTTCGCCTTTCTCTCCATGTCCTCTATTATGCTGAGATATTCGGGATGATAATAGTCACAGTTAAGCTGATTCTCTAAATGCTCAACAGAAACAAGCCAAGCAAGAGGCTCCAGCATCGGCGATGCACGTTTGTATGAGTCTCGAAGAGGTTTCAAATCGTCGCGGTCAAGTTGCACGTATCTTGTTCTTCTTCTCGTATCATATCCTACGAATTTTACGTCTGCCATGAAAACCTGTTGTTGATGTTCTCCCGTCTTCTTCTTTCTCAAAATTAGTATGCTCGATTTGACCCCAGAACCGTATGGGTTGAATGCACCACGAGGAAGGCTAACTACTCCGTTGATTACGCATGTCTGCGTTATGTATTCTCTCACGTATCCGAGGGTCGAATTGCTTAGTATGCCATCATCGATCACGATGAAGAGTCTGCCATCTTCTTTGAGTAGATTAATGCATCTTTCCAAGAAAAGTATTTGAGGACTCTGCTTCTTTCTGTTTCGTCCTAAGACATAGTGGTTCAGAATCTTTTTGTCCGTGACATCTTTTCCTTTCCCTCTCCCGAAAGGTGGGTTCGTCAAAATCAGGTTGAATTTTTGGTTCTTCACCAAATTATCCAGTTCGGGGGCGATTAGAGAATTATGTTGGTAAATATGAGCGAATCCATCGCCATGCAGAACAAGATTAGCTTGTGCGAGTTTCACGAGAGGTCTGTCAATATCGACACCCCATAAGCATTTGTTCACAAGGTCGTCGCGGTACAGTTGTTTCTTGTTTTCGTCGATTGGCATCTTTTCAATTTTGCCAGCTATCTTCTGAAAAGCTCTGATAAGGAACCCACCGCTTCCACATGCAGGATCACAAACGGTATCATCAACATTCGGATCAGCAACATCAACGATAAAATCTACGATCTCTCTCGGAGTGAAAAATTCTCCGAGTTCCTTTCCAGTCATGGTTCCTCTCAGAAACGTCTCGAACGCAACGCCAATAATGTCCTCTCCCGTCTGAAAAAGAGTATACTTTTCCAGTTCAGAAACCAAATCCCTGATCGTGGAAGATTCAAGTTCAACACCTTCGTTCTCATCAAAAATGCTCACTTTTTCCCCATCAAATGTTCCGCTTAATCGTTCTTTCACATTTTTGAAGAGAGACTCATTGAAGAACGTTCGTGCATCGATACCCTTGTTGAACATTTCGTCAAGCAACTTAAGAGTGAACCTATTCTCTTCCTTTTCTTTGTAATAGCGTATCTCCTCATTCAATTTCACAAAAAGAATCTTGCACATGTCATAAAGACGTTCTTTCGCTCCAAGCCCTTTTTGTGTTCTTATTATGTCATGGCAAGTGTTGAACACGTTCGCAAATTCTTTCTTCTCCTTAAATGTGATGAGTGACCTTTTTGCTTCCTCTTTCTCTGCAACGCCGAATTTTGGTGTAATCGCTTCTTCGAACTGTTTTTTGGTTAGGACAGTCTCAACCTGTTGGTAAGAGAGAAGACTATCTACTTTGAACAGTTCCATGATTTGACCATTAGAAACCAATGCGAACGGTGTACCAAACATCACAGCATAGGAAACCGCTTGCCCAATAGCATCGGTGGAGATAGCCTCATCTGGAGATTTTGCCTCAACCACCATTATTGGACGTTCTCCAACTTTCACGAAGATGTCGGGTCTCCTAACGGAGATTTTCTTGGAACCAATTTGAAGAATCAGTTGTCCAGCAAGAGGCTTCTCGAACTCCATTTCAGCATCGGTAAAACCCAAGTTCTTGAGAAGCGGAACCAGAATTTTGATTATAACGTCATACTGTGAATTGACAACCCCAGCTGTCTTCCAGAGTAGTTTTGGCACTTCGAGACGTGTCAAAGATAACGCCACTATAAGATATGCATGGTTTGGGGATTTAAGTCTTCGCATCCATCAAACCGATTCTTCTCAAGGGTTGGTATCACCGATTTTTTACATGGACTCGCCTCACAGAACTTGAAGAAGCAAAGGCTAAAAGGAAACTTGACCTATCTGGTTTGAGGAATTATTTTGACAATCTTCGGAATAGGCGCTATGTACGGTGGGCATGAGGATGTAACGGATATTTTCGTGAGGGACAATATTGCATGTATAGGGTGGAGTTACAGCGACGCGCCAGCACTACATAAAATGATGGCTAATATGAAAATAGGAGACATCGTGTACATAAAGACGCATACTCCCCGTCAAGGATTGACAATAAAAGTAATTGGAATAGTCACTGACGATAAAGTTACTCCAGTAAAGGGTGCGGGAAAAGCATGTGTGAAAGTAGAGTGGGTCTGGAGGGGAAAAGAACACATCGGCAAAGTTCAAGACAGATACAACGTCAGATACAATACACTTTACGAAGAGTATACTCCAGATGTTCAAAAGAAAGTGATAGATTTGTTGTTGCGTTGTTTGCATGACCAGCAACTCTGAGAATATCCCATGAAACAAATAGAGCCTAACTTACCAAACGAATTTTCACAGCAAAACCTACCCAACGGAGACTTCACAGAACCTGTTTTTCGGTTCTGTCAAGTCTTCGGTGATTCTTGGTCTATCGTCTTTCTCTGTAAAAATTCGGTGAATAGATAATTCCAGTGTGACTAAGTGTTATATCATGGAAACGCTAAACTCCTTCCTTCATGCAGATAGAGAGCCATTACGGAATATCTGAACGCATTGATGAACTCGCTCAGAATCTACGAGAATTAGATGAGGTGTTGCATAAGAACAAAAATGATTAGCTAACGCGCCTTCTCTGTTCCAACAGCGCGAGAATCAGGTCCAGACTTACGGAATCGTCCTGTTCCTTTCGTATCATGCGCAACTGTTCTTGAACTGTGCTATACATTGGGTCACCATCCTTTTCCCCTCTTAGCAAGCGAGTCTAACATAAAAGGGTTCTGATTCGGATTCGGGAGTTCTCACAGACTGATTCATTCGGGAGCTAGTAAAGATTTTTCCCCTGTGAGTCTGGTTTGAGTTATCGGAAGAGGCCTTCTAAGCCTTGGCTTGTTGTCAGAAGGAAAGGCGTTAGCCCTATCCGCGCTGTGGCTGGTGAACGGTTCAGAACCAAGAAGAAAGCCGAGAAAGAAGCTGGGGAATGGAACAAGGCATACGAAGGAAGCGGAATCGAATTTTCAGTTAGAAAAGAGGGCTGGAGAAGAAAACGCTGGCACTCATAAACAGGAGTTTATTTTTCTTTTAAGGCGTTAGACAATAGAAAAATAGGGAAGGACTAAAGCAAATTAGTCCTTTTCTAACGCTTTACCAAGTGGCACATCAACTCGACAATCCAAAAGAATGCTGAAACTGCAATCATAACCTCTCATGCTAGGTATAGGCTTGTGTTTGTTGTTATGCTTTCGATGCCTATCCCGAAAAAAACGAATAGGCATCCAAAGAAAAGCATCAACGGCGGATACGTCTTTGGATTTTCGAGATGTATGTGCACTTTGGTTTTTATGGTCTACCCTCCTGTTTCGTTTCAGGAGTAGCCCATGTGCACATCTACTCGCTCTAACTGTGCACAAGTTTAAACGCTAAAGTTAACATTATCCTTATCAGCGAAGTAGTCCAGAGCAGTGATGACTCGACTTGAACTACTCTGGTTTCTATTCATCCCTAGTGATATTTAAAATTGTTAACTATGCACAATTCTTGCTTGCGTTTTGGATTAGAGTTAGCCACTTGTTCTTTCCTTTAATCGTTATTCCGCAAGCTTCCGCTGGTGTCTTGCCGTCTAGTCCTTCGTGTGGTCTTATGTAGTTGTGGAATAGTTGGTAGCCTTTGAGAATTGGAGTGTCGGTTTTCTTGAGTCCTCTTATCACTTTCTCCCTGTCTCTAACTTCTCCGTTCATCCGTTCCATCTTGTTGTTATTGTGATCGCCTCTGATCGTGATGTGCCCAATATGTTCGGTTCTTGTTTCCTTTTTCATAGTCCAGTATTCCTTCAAATATGCGTCATGATAAGCCGGCAAACCATCAGTAATCAACGTCATACATTTTTCCGAAAGCGTCACATTCCTAACTCTGATCCTAGTTCTCTAGGCAGGTCAAACGTAGTGGAACTCATCGACGATTGCAGAGACTTGAATCGCAGTTTGCTGATTTTTCTAGGGAAAAAGATAACAGCACTTCCAGCATAATCTCTTGGGGATTGGTCAAGTGTC
>CAZWDF010000070.1:0-2243 GCA_964632335.1 uncultured Candidatus Saccharibacteria bacterium
ATTTATAAAACTAATAGAGCCTGCTAAATAAGAGTTGATTGCATGTTTTACCATTTCGGCACTATTTAAATCCATATATATTTTAGGAGCTTTAATAAAAGAATATAGTTTTTCTATTTTTTTCTTTATAGCTTTATTCTCTAAACCAATAATTAATCTGTCGGGTTCTGTAAATCTTTTTAATGCTTGCCCGAGTTTAAGATTTTCTGGACTATAAACCACTTCAAACAAAAGACTTTTATTCTTCCTTAAGATAAACTCTTTGATAATTTTAGATGTACCAACCGGTATCTGGCTCATTATCACTAATGTAAATTTCTCTGGTGCAAATTTAGCTATTTCCTCACAAGTATTATAAATAATTGATAAATCTGACCTATCTTTTTCATCAATGGGTATATCAAGGGTTAGAAAAATAAAATTTGCTCTATTAAGTGCATTTTCGAAAGAGTTGGTGAAACTAATTCTTTTGCTTTTTATATTTTTAATTAATAATTCTTCTAGGCCTGATTCATATAATGGCGGTTTCCCCTTTTTTAGATTATTTATAACTCCAGCATTAAAATCTACTCCACAAACTTTGTATCCTGCATTAGCCAAACAAGACGAAACAACACACCCAAGGTGCCATAAACCAATTATACATATTTTATTTTTAAACTTCATGGCTTTTATTTAAAGTTTTTTGAAATAAATTTAACATCTGTTTTGCATATAAATCCCAACGGATATTTTCTTCAACGAATTTTCGGCCATTTTCGCTCAGTCTTCTCCATAAATCAGGATTCTCTTTTAATTTCAAGATTACTTCGGCTATTTTTTCTGGTGATTTTGGGGGAACCAAAAGAGCATTTTCGCCATTTTCTAAAACTTCGGCTGCTCCGCAACGGCTAGAAATCACTGCTGGAATACCAGCAGCCAATGCTTCAAAGACAACTAAACCCCAAGTTTGAGGATAATTAGGAAACAAAAATATATCAGAGGTAGAATAAAATTCTACAAGTTTTTCTTCACTTACTTGTCCTCCCTGAAAAGTAACGCAATCTGATAATTCAAAATCTTTTGCCATATTTTTAATTTTTCTTGCATAGCCCTTATCGGTTGCTTCGCTGCCTATATGGTTAAATTCAAAATCTATTTTTTTATCTTTAACAATTTTAAGAGCTTTGATTAAATCTTCGTATCGTCTCCAATGACAAAAACTACCAACAGCAAGAAGTTTTATTGTGGGATTTTGGGAAATTCTTTTTTTATAGGGAAATTTTTTTAAATCGAGACCACTTCTAATTATTCGAGCTTCTAAACCATAATATTTTTTAAGTCGATTCATATTTATATTATCCAGAACGACTATCGCGTCCATCACTTTTAGAAACGGGGTATATAGTTTTCTTTTTATAAAAGAGGGGGGGAATTTAAGTGGCGACTCTTTAAATTCAAAAATCCCATTGAAACTCGGCGCATCATTAATCATGCCAACAATAGGAACATTTGTTCTTTTCTTATAGAAAAATCCTGCAGGAAATGTGGTATATTCGTGACAATTAAGAATGTCGAGGTTTGAATCTATTAATTCAGATAATTTTCTGCTTTTTTTAAAAACGGCTAAGTGATTAAGAATTTTAGAAAATATACTATCTCCTTTTTTACTTTTATTTTCTAAGAATTTAATATTTTTTATCCTAGCACATAATTCTGGGTAGCATTTTTCTTTATCAAAATAACCAGTATACACCTCAACCTCATGACCCATTTCTTGTAAACATTTTGCCAATTCTAAAGCTTGCCTTTGTTCTCCTCCATTTAAATCCAATTTCCAGATAACGATACCTATTTTCATGTTTATTTTTCTATATTTTGTAGATACCAATCAATTGTTTTTTTAAGCCCTTCTTCTAAAGAAGCTTTAGCTTCAAAACCAAATTCTTTTTTTGCCTTGGAAACATCTAAACCCCTTCTTGGAATACCCTCAGGTTTTGAAGTATCCCAATGAATCTCTCTCTTAAAACCGGAAAGGCGAGCAATTGATTCGGCAATCTCTTTAATTGATGTTTCAATTCCAGTCCCCAAATTAACCGGTTCTGACTTATCATATTTCTCAGTAGCTAAAAGAAGACCCTCAGCCGCATCCTCAACATAAAGAAATTCTCTTGTGGCTTTTCCTGTCCCCCAAACTTCGACAAATGGTTGATTAGATTGTTTAGCATCAACAAACTTTTTGATTAAGGCAGCAATTACATGGG
>CAZWDF010000070.1:2253-6424 GCA_964632335.1 uncultured Candidatus Saccharibacteria bacterium
AATTATCAACCGGACCATAAAGATTGGTTGGTAAGAGAAAAATTGAACTAAAACCGTACTGCTCCCGATAGGCTCGTCCTTGAACCAAAAGCATTTTTTTTGCTAAACCGTAAGGGGCGGTTACTTCTTCAGGATAACCCGACCAGAGGTCCTCTTCTTTAAAAGGAACAGGGGTAAATTTCGGATAGGCACAGGTGGTACCAACCACCACAAATTTTTCAATATTCGCCAGACGAGCTGCCTCCATCAGCTGAGTTCCCATGATAATGTTGTCATAGAAAAGCTCGCCGGGTCTTTCTTTATTTAAACCAATGCCACCAACTTTAGCCGCTAAATGAATAACTATATTCTGACCAACCACTGCTTTCTGGCAATTTTCCCATTTTCTTAAATCAAGATCTTGGACTGTTGGCAAAAATAAATTCTCTTTGGGAACTTTTCTTTTATTTAATAAATTCTCAACTAAATACTTGCCCCAAAAACCGTGGGCTCCGGTAATTAAAATTTTCTTTTTGGTAAGATCAATCATAATTTTATTTAAAACCAGCTAATTTTAAAGATTTTTTAATATAAGGATGAAAATTTTTTGAGATTTTTTCAAACCAACGATACGCTGAAATTGTTTTATCAGTTCTAATGTTATCTGCTTGTTTTTTTTCTAATTCAACCAAAAATACATTATTTATAGTATGAGCCGGCTTACCAAATTTACCTTTTTTAAACCTTGTTTCTCCTACTCCTAAAAACTTAATCTGTTTAATTTTTTTTATATTCAATTCTTCTTTTAGTTTTCTTTTGACTGCTGACTGCAAACTTTCATTGAACAAAACCCTACCACCAGGAAACCACCACCTATTTTTTGCTGGACTCTCTCCTCTTTTAACTAAAAGAAATGAATTCCTCCTTTTAATTATTGCATCAGCACAACAAATCGGCACAAGCTGAATAATTTTTTTAAATCGATCCTTGGGAATAAGTCTTTTATTTATTTTTTTCATTTTAATCCATAATTTTTTAAGTCGGCATCAACCATTATTTTGACTAAATCTTTAAATTTTGTTCTCGGCTCCCAACCTAATTTTTCTTTAGCTTTAGAAGCATCGCCAACTAAAACCTCCACTTCAGCTGGTCGGAAATAGCGGGGATCAATTTCAACGTAGGATTTCCAATCACCTAAACCTGCATAATTAAAGGACTCTTCCAAAAACTCTTTTACTGAATGAACTTCGCCAGTAGCAATAACAAAATCATCGGGCTCGGGATGTTGCATTATTTTATAAATTGCCTCGCAAAATTCCGGAGCATATCCCCAATCTCTTTTAGCTTCTAAGTTGCCGAGATATATTTTTTTCATCAGACCAGCCTTAATTTTAGCAATACCGAGAGTAATTTTTCTGGTAACAAAATTTTCACCGCGACGAGGACTTTCATGGTTAAAAAGTATTCCATTACAAGCAAAGATATTATAGGCCTCTCGATAAAACCGAGTAGTATGATAAGCAAAAACTTTAGAAATGGCGTAAGGGCTTCGGGGATGAAATGGTGTCTTTTCATTTTGGGGTGGTGACGAGGCACCAAACATTTCCGAACTTGCTGCCATATAAAATTTTATTGGTAAACCAGAACTTCTAATTGCTTCAAGAATGCGAAGGGTCCCCAGGGCATCGGTATCAGCGGTATATTCTGGTACATCAAAACTAATTCTGACCTGAGATTGAGCGCCCAAATGGTAAACTTCATCTGGTTTAATCTGATTAATTAATCTATAGATAGAACCCGTATCGGTTAAATCGCCATAATGCAAAAATATTCTTTTGCTGATATGGGGATCTTGATAAAGGTGCTCAATTCGTCCCCTATTAAAACTACTAGCTCGTCTTACTAATCCGTGAATTTCGTAACCTTTTTTGAGTAAAAGCTCTGTAAGATAACTTCCATCCTGACCAGTAATTCCAGTAATAAAAGCTTTTTTATTTTCCATAATAGTTATATTATATATGACTATTTAAATTTTTCAAGAACGTTTTCTAATTTTGGGGGTAATTTCACCATTAGTGGTAAAATAATTACCATAGCTAAGACTAATTTTATTAAAACCCGAGATACTCCTTCACCAACTGCTCCTTGAGAAAAAAGCAAAATAAAGGGAGCAAGAAGGGCATACAACAATATCGCAATTCCACCCTTGTCTTTTTGGATAAAATAGTAATAAATTGTTCTAAAGATTATCCCGGTAAGGAAAAATCCAACAATAATTCCCACAAAAGCAAAATTCAAATACAATTCACCAACTAAGGTGGGAATAACAAAAGGACCAGGCAAGATTAATGTATTAGTTTGTGTATCTGTCGCATATGTCTGGCCAAATATGTATGGATAATTAAATAGTTTTTCGGGCCATAAACTCCGAGGAATATAAAACCATAATAGTTCAGACAACGAACCTCCGATTTTAAATTCGGATGTTTTATCAAGAACTAATAAAAAGGCATCGGTTCCATAAGAACGAATGATAATCGGTTCAAATATTTTAGTAGGGTGGGTGATGGCAAAAACATAATAATCTTTTGTTTTTTTCCAATCTCTAAAGCTATAATAGCCGGTAATTATCGGTGAAATTATTAAAAGAAAAACCAAAATTAATAAGGCTTTTTTAAGAGTAATTTGTTTTTTAAAATAGTTATAAATGACTAAAATCAAAAGGCCGGCTTCAAATATGATTGTTTTCCCGGTATTTAAAACAAAAAAAAGAAAAGAACTGAATAAGATAATTAAAAAAATAAAAAAAAATTCCTGAAAACGTCTTTTTTTAATAATAGAATCTATATACAAAATTCCCAAGCCTAAAAGGGGAACAGTTGTTGCAAAGGGATAAATTAAATAAAATGCTCCTAAAGTAATTCCGCTTTTAATTGATAAAAAATTACCCAAAGCCCCAATTAGAAATGAAAGCCCAATCACTGGTATCAATTGGGATTTTCCCCAATAAGTTTTGGGAATCTTCGGCAAAGAATTTCCAATAATTTTACCAATTTTTAGATAATACCCAATATAAAAAAAAATTAAGCCCAAAATGGAATATAAAAAAACTTTGCTTAAAAGGTAGTAAAAAGAGTTTGAAGTAACGTTGTAAAAAGGATTTAAAATGGGAAAGTTGTATTTTAAATCCCAAATTCCCCTAATCGCCATTTCTAAAATAAAATAAGCAGTGAAGAGATAAATCGGCTCAAAGAGGTCTAATTTTTTTTCCTTTATTCCTTTAAAAAAAGGATAAAATCCCAAAATCACTAAAAATATTCCTGTTATCCAAGCAAATAAATAGGCGTCAGGAAAAATAAAAACAGCAAAGGTCGCAGCTAAAATTATTAAAATTGCAATTAATAAAATCTGGGAAAAGAAAAATTTATTCATTTGGAAGAATTCTTTTTATTGCTTCAAAAACTCTTTTGGAATTTTTACTATCTTTATATTTGTAAAAAAGATTACAGATGATTTTCCTTTTTTCTTTCCAATCGTCTTTTTTCATTATCTTCTCTATCAAATTAAAGGCCTCTGGCCAATTTTTAGCCTTTGGTCCGGGGGTTATCTCATGATAATCGTAGTGGAATCCCTCTTCTTTTTTATATTCATCAATGTCAAAGGGAAGAAAAATTATTGGTCGATTTAATAACAAATAATCAAAACATACACTGGAATAATCACCTAAAAGTATATCCGTTTCTTTTAAAAGAGGGTAAACATCTGGTAATTCATCATCAGAGAAACTATATATTCTCTGAGGTTTTTTTCCATAAATGGGTAAGCTTAATTTCTGAATGTTAAAATGAGGTTTAATTATTAAAATGGCATTCAAATCTTTAAGAATTTTTTCAGCTTCATTTATTTTAAAACCATATTTTTCAAACAAATCTACTTTTTTCAGCCTACCAGTTCGGTAACCTCCGTAAGTTCTGTAAGTAGGTAAATAAGTAAAAACGTATTTAAAACTAATTTTAGCTCTAATATTACCCAGCTGAACACACTTGTTATCAAATAGCCAGGGCGTGTCAAATAAGGCATCATCTCTTGGATATCCTGCAATGGGTGTATGGTTACCCTTTTTTGTTAAAAAATAAGAAGAAACAAATTTCTTATTTTCTTCAGAGGTGGTAATAAATATATCCCAATCAGG
>CAZWDF010000071.1:0-6385 GCA_964632335.1 uncultured Candidatus Saccharibacteria bacterium
CAGGCAGGCCCTCTCTGCGCCCTGCGTGTTCTCGTCAAGGTTCAACATCAATGTAAATCCTGGTTCATGGATCCTGGGTTCTGGGGAACGTTTGCACCGGCCGCCCCGGCGTCGTCCATGGCGCCGTCTCCAGAACCGCGTCCCTTCTCGCAAACAGCGATCAGCCGGGCCGCCCGATCCGGTGGGCAGGTCTCGATGGACCTCAGCAGGCGTTCGATGCCCCAGTAGTAAGGCCGAACGAAACCAAATCGGGTCCGCAGCGGGCCCATGACGTAGTCGCCCTTCAGGAAAGCCTTAAACAGCGAGTAGCGCACGCCGGTCCGGAGATGCCCGATCAGGCGGACAATCTCGAAGTATGGAGCGATTGTATCAGCCAGCAACTCCGGGGTAAAGTGGCGGTAGTGCTTGGGCGGCATCTTCTCCCGGGTGGAGGGCACGGTGATGATCATCCTGCCGCCTTCGGCCAGGCACGAGTGGAGGCCTGCCAGGACCTTTGGCGCCATGTCGGGCGGGAGGTGCTCCAGCACCTCGAGCATGACCACAACTTCGAATTTCCGATCCGGCTGCAACTGCGTCAGGTCCGCCAGGATGAACTCGGTGTCAGGGCAGAATGCACGGGCGAAGGCAAGGGCCTGCTCGGAGTAGTCCGCGCCCGTAACACGAAACCCTTGGCCCCGCAGGTCGTAGCAGAACCGTCCATCGCCGCAGCCGGCGTCGAGGATGCTTTGCCCGCGGCCGGTGCCGATCAGGTCGCGCACGATCCGTCGATAGGACTGCTCGATCCGACCCAGGAAGGCGAACTTGGGTATCAGGTCCAGGTAATGATACGGGAAGTAGTATTGCTGTTCCTGAGACTGCTGTTGAGCGGTGCGGGCCTGATTCACTGGCGATGGCTCCTTCTCATGGGGTGTCGTCCACCGGGACTTCGCCAATCGGCCTCGTCGGTTTGGCATCACAGCCGCGCTGTGCCACCTCGTTCAGAGCCCGGGCAATGGTCTGGTCGTAGCTTAACCACCGGCTGCCATCGGCCAGGCTGTTGCGGAACGCAACGCGCTGAGGCCCGGACATGGCCTCGAACATGGCCAAGGCGTCCGACAGCTTGGCGCCGACATCCCGGCTGTCGCGCGGGCGGAAGAAGAAGCCCTGGCGGGGAATCGTCACCAGCTGGTTCATACTGCCGTTGTCCGCCAGGCAGACGGCCAGGCCGGTTCCCAACGCGGACTGGCAGGAGATGCTGGCGTTGCCGAACAGGGCGATGTCGGCGGCGTTGTAGATCGCGTTGAGGCGGGCCTGGTCGGCCCATTGGAGGCACTGCATGCGACCGGCGACGGGGCTGGCCTGGATCCGGCGACGGAACCGGTCGGAGAACTCATCATCGCCCATGCCGACGATCACCGCCCGCGCGGCCGGGTGGGCAATCAACGCTGCTATGATGCCCTCGATGGACGGCGGAAGATCCTCGGTCTTCAAGTGGGGCGTGAACCTCGATGACATGACGATCACGACGTCATCATCGGCGAGCCCGAGTTCGCGGCGGGTCGCCTGCCGAACCGATGGGGTCCATCCGTACAGCCCCGGGTGGAAGCCCAGCGGCATGACGAGGATCTTAGTGTCGATTCGAGGCTTCTCCCGCTCGCCGAAAAGCATCAGGAGGATCTCCCGCGTCTGCGGGGTGGTGGCGACGATCAACGTGCTTCGGCGGCAAATGGGGCGCACCACCGGGCCTCGCAGAAGATGGAAGGCGATGGCGTGCAGCCGCTGCTTGATGCTTATCCCTCGCTTCTTCCAATCGAACTCGTGCATGCCGTACTTCTCTGTGAAGATGGTCACCATGGGCAGCTTCTTCAGGTCTTTCGACAGCAGAAGCGACATGCCGAACAACCTCGCTGGCACGCTCCAGACCACCAGGTCAGGCCCGAACTCACGCAGCGCCCGCCCAACATGGCGAGACAGGTAGACATTCCTGGGACCAGCCCATGCGGGAACGCGGTGGAGTTCGTACGACCCGCCCTGACCCTCATGCCGCGTCAGCGACTCGGACGACTGGCTGTTGGTTATGAGCCTCACCTCGTGCCCCATGCTCGGCAAGAGTTCGGCCCAGTGGTTATCCACATACCCACGGCCCGGGTTGTGCCCGCCTGTGACAATAGCAATTCTCATTGAACGCTTCCTTACTGTCGAGGTCAAAACGAGGACGTTCCAAAGCCCATTTCGCGTATCTTCAAGCACCCTTGTGAGTAAGGAGGATCCTTGTCGGACACGCGATGATGTGTGAGGACGCGTGAGCGTGGGGCAGCCGGGTCATACATAAGCTCCCGATTCCAGCGGCTCAGGGACACTGACGCACTCGAAGTACGCTTGCCCCGGGAGTTCTCCTGCAAGAGATGGTCAGGATCGGCTCTCAGCCTGTGGCCCATGATCATGCCCAACAGCAGCCACATTTCCGGGACAGTCAAATCGCCTCCGGAGTGGCGCTCGATAAAGGCCTCGGAAAACATGAGCAGAATCTCCTCATCCTGAACGCCCCAGCGCTGGCGGATCGCGGGGCGGCGAGGAAGGGCCTCGGCATGGGCGGCCTCCAGCACGTCGTAGTCGAACTCCCCGGACCGGGCCATCATCTCAAAGAGGCCGGCCCGGTAATGAAACAGGAAGCGGTGTATAACCACGACCTTGGGTTTCTCATTCTTTCGCACGGCCACGCCAGTAACTCCTTTTGCACCAATGCCTTACTATGCCTGTTCAATGTCCGCGGTGGAAAGGCTCACCCGGACGCCAGGCAAGAGGAACCCTCCCCGCTCAGAGCCGGGGAGCCAACGGCTCCTCATCCACTGGAAAGATCACGTATCACCGCACCGGCTTAATCCATTCGGTCAACAGCCATTTCGACAGCCGCTTGCGACGGGCGTCCAGGGTGAGCTTCCGCAAAACGAAGCGCAGCCCGGAGTGGGCCTTGACCGCGAATCGATTGAGCAAGTAATACCGGAACAACTGCCGGCGGCGGAGGCCTTCGACTTCTGCCGGGGACCAGCCGAGTTTCGCGATCACGTGCCGTCGCGTGTCCATGCGATCACCTTGGCAAACGCTCCGGTCCACCCGCTGGGACACTTGGTCGCCATGAGAGCGGAAGGCGCCCAGCGGCTGGTTGATCCAACGAAACTTGTGCCCAACCCACAGGCGAAGGAAAAAGTCCTCGTCGCAGGTCAAGTGCTTATCGAGGGCAAGAGGCAGAACATCGCGGGTTATCCCCCTCCGCCAATAGGCCGTGTCAGACTGGAAGCGCCCGAAGTAGACCACGGCAGTCTCGAAAGTCACCCATCGGACCGTGGGTCCAAAGCAGACCCTGCGGTCATCGAACGCCAAGCCATCGCTAAAGACCAGATCCACGTCGGGATGTGCGATCATCTCCTTGGCGACCCGATGAAAAGCGCCAGGCATGACGATGTCGTCGGCGGCGTGCCAGTGGACGATGTCGCCGCTGGCCATGCCCAGGCCTTTGGTGACGGCGTCGGGTTGGCCGCGATCCTTCTCGCTGACGAATCGCGTGACCACGTCGGAGTACTTTCCGACTACCGCGGTGGTGTCGTCATTGCTCAGGCCATCGACGATGATGACCTCGAGGTTGGAGTAATCCTGCCGCAAGATGCTGCTGAGGCATTGGGGCAGGAACCGGCCCATGTTGTAGGTGGGTATGACCACTGAGATCTTGGGTAGCGAGCCGGTCACTGGGCATCTCCGGGGCAGGTTGGGGATGGGCATTTCTGAAGCCGCCGGTGCAAGCGAAAGGTTGAGAGGCGCACAGGCTTCCGATGGCCCCGCAATGTCAGCAAGTCTCGTATCGTGTTTCCCATAAGCTTTGCCGGCCAGAGCACCTGTCCCTTTATAAAGACGTATCGGAGCGCGTAGAGGTATATCCACGCTACTCGCATGATATTGTAAGGGAACGGCCAGTATCGCAGCCCCGTTTTTTGCGTGTTGCGCAGGGTGTAGTAAACAAACTCGGTTACATTCCGGTTGATTACACTGGGCTTGTGGTACATGACGGCAGCGGGTTCGAAGAAGCAGAACTTCCCAATATCGAGCATGCGGATGGCGAAATCCTCTTCCTCGCCCTGCCGGAAGAAATCATCGGGGAACCCTCCGATCTGCTCAAAGACGTCACGGCGAATCATTGAGCAGCATCCCTTAAAGCTCGACACGTAGAGAGGCTGGGACAACCCCCCCGGCCGGGAGCAGACCACGCGATCGCCCTCGACTTCCTTGATCTGGGTCATGATGACGCCCAGAGCGTCATCGGACTCGCCCCGCTCCACTGCCCTCTCCAACGCCTCCGGATCGAGCCAGCCGTCGTCGTCGAGCATGTAGACGTACTTGCCCCTGCAATTGACAAAACCCAAGTTCCGCCCGGAGGGGCACCCGAGATTCTTGTGCGATCGAATCAGAAAAGCCTGGGGGAACCGCTCACGCACCAGGTCGGACGAACCATCGGTGCTGGCATTGTCCACGACGACAAGCTCGTAGTTGGGATAGGTTTGCGCTACCACGGACTCCAGGGACTTGGCGAGCTCCTCGCGACGGTTCCATGTCACCACCAGCACGCTGACCAAAGGACGCATATCCATGTCCAGGCTCCTTCATTCCTTATCCATCGGCACAATTTGCGTTGCCGATTTGAGAAAACGGAATGCTTTGCGGCCTAGAGAGGCCAACGGATTCCGCCGCCTGGGCCGCAGGACGACCACCGAACGTCCAGACCCTTCCACTGGACCTTTTGCCTGCTGGGCACGAATCTCTCGGGCCAGGAATGGGAATAGTTGGTATTTATTCAGGATCAACTGACGCGCTTCGGCGATGGCATCCTGCCGCTTGCGCCACAGGTCGCTCGATATCGCCTGGCGTATCTGGTCGACCACGTCGGGACGCGTGATATCGATTCGGACCATCGACTCGGGCGGAAAATACGTCTCGATGTTGGTGCAACCGTAATAGATGGGCATCGACCAAGCCAAGAAACAGTCACTCAACTTCTCGGTCCAGTAGTCAGGGCCGCTGTGGTTTTCGATGGCCAGGGAATAGCGATAAGGCGCCACCCCGTCCCACTTGTCTTCGAGGAAATGAAATCCCCTTCCGAAGAGATCGAACTCGACGTGCTTCTGCATGTTGGCGAGGAATTCCATTCGCTTGCGGTGACCCGGAAGTGCCCGGTTGTCCGAGGTGACCCAGGCAAGGTCGCGATTCTTTTCGGGTGGAGGACACGTCAGGAGTTGGTCGAAGCTTTGGTTGACAAACCAGGGAAGGGCCGGTTGCGAGTGAACATAGCGGGCGCCGGTTAGTCGCGGATCAGACGTGTAGATGCGATGAAAGGCCGGCAGCCCCTTATGGAGGGCGAGATGGCACCTGACCGCCGGTTCCTGGATGACGGCCCAGACATGCTCGCTCGGACACCGCACGGTCACCTTGGTCTTGACCCCGTTAAGCACGACAACATAGTCGCAGGCATCGACGCTTTCCAGCGTGAAGTCGATGTCTCCCCATCGGCCGCTGCCTCCCGGCGTCTGCCGCCTTAGGTCCGGCCAACCCCAGTTTTTGATGATGCGAACCAGCATGTGGACTCCTTCCTCAGACAATTCAGTATGACCCAAGCCCCTCACGGCTGCCACAAGGTCGTCGGAGGCGGCTCAGACACTTTGCCCACGACTCGGGCTGGGGCGCCGGCAACGATCGTGTCTGGAGGCACGTCCCTCGTGACCACCGCGCGGGCAGCGACAATAGACCTTTCGCCAATCCGGGTACCCTTGAGTATCAGAGCGTCCGCGCCGATCCAGCAGCCCTTGCAGAGCACCACAGGAGCGTGGAGAACGTCTTCATCACGGCCGGTCTGTCGTGCCTCGAAGCCGATGGCGTGAAAGTCGGTGTCATAAATCTTGACATTGGCCCCGATACCCACGTCGTCCTCGATGACAATCTTGTCGGTACAATACAGAATCGCGCCGGAGATCCCCACGCGGTTGCCGATGATCAGTTGTGCGCCTCGGCAAGCGGCGACCAGGACGGTCGGATGGACAATCCCGGCCATGTTCTCTTTCAGCTTGTTGAGAATGGTAACATCGTTCCCGATCTGTATCACGGCCTGACTGTGCCGTCGGCAGATCGGGAAAGAGGGGAGCGTTGCGTTGCCCCCGATGCCTCCCCCCAGAGCCCGCAAGTAAACCCATACCACCCGCGACATTAGTCTTCTTCGCCAAGCAGCCAGCCGTCGCAAACAGGATATGAGTAATGTGATCATGGCACAGAATCGCCTATTCTCGATCGGCGGCGTCTTGTCAACTGAGGCAAACTAGACCTTTCGAAGTATCCCAACTGCCAGTTGGCGGAAAACGTTCCGGTC
>CAZWDF010000072.1:0-6281 GCA_964632335.1 uncultured Candidatus Saccharibacteria bacterium
ATCTTATGGGATTCTGAGTCTACTACTCCCGGAACTGGCTGGACTGAGATAACCACCTATGATGGCCGTTTTATTAAGATTTCTGCCACTCAGGGCACGACTGCGGCCGGAACTACCCATACGCATACCCTTTCTGGTTCTACCTCTACGGGACCTGGACAGGAAGGTAGACCGGATGATAACCAGCCTTCTGGTGCTAATTCTTCCCACTATCATAGTTTCTCCCTTACTTCCAGTGGGGATACAAGTGAGCCGAGGCACGTTAAGTTTCGCATCTTCTATAAGAACGCTTCTACTACGGAGTATGAGTTCCCTGTGGGAGCTATAGTTATGTACGATCAGAGCGCAGTTCCAGAAGGATGGGGAGAGGTTGACTTTGAGGGTTACTATGTTAAATTAGGGACAAGCGATATAGGAGTTTCTACCGCTTCAGAACACAGTCATAGTTATAGTGGAAGTACTGGTGTACCTAACACTGGTCCTACTTCATCTGACGGTGGTGCTGCTATTTATGCCGGGACAGGCCATACGCACAGTATGAGCGGCTCTACTTCTGTAACCGATATGAGCTCATGGGAATTAGATTACTTAACCATGAGGTTTATTAAGAGGATAGGTGAGTCAAGTACTTGGGATGGTACGAGTAAATACGCCTACACTCTTTATTACACCGCAGGTACTCCTGGCAACGGATGGAGCGAAGTATCAGCTACCTATGAAGGGATGTTCTTAAAGGTAGGAACCAGTGCACCAGCTACAGGGTCTGCTGCTAACGCTTCGCATACTCATACTTTTTCTCTTTCAGCTACCGGAACGTCTGGAGTCAACCAAGGAAGTGGAAGTCCTGATGGACACAGCGCTGTTGATCATACTCACTCTATCGCAGAAACCACCAGCAGCAGCACATCGGCGGGTACTCCTGCCAGTGTTACCTTCCGCTTATTCCGTAAGATACTTGGTAAGATGAAAGATTATAACAGCGAATGGGAAACCCCTTCTCTTACCGCAGGCACTTGGACAGCTCCGGCAGCTCAGCTTACTCCTGAAACCTTAAAGACCTTGTGGTGGAATGAGTCATTGGGATCTGGTGCTGATATGTTGGTTTATATGAGGACTGGTTCTACTCAAGCATTATGTTTGCTTGCTGCCTGGCAGCCGGTTGCTGGATTTACCAATCCCAACGCTCAATCGTTGGCAACGATAACTGTAGACATCTGGATACAGATTAAGGTTGAGTTCAGCAGAACATTGATAACGGATAGCAATCCTAAACTCTATTCTGCTAACGGGTTCTTGGTAAAGTTCTCTTATTCAAAAGGAGCTACCATAGCCGAGGCCGCTGTTGAGTTTGTTTATGACATAGGCTTTAGGCACTTTGATCAACCGGCCATAGACAAGATATTCCAGAAGATATTATGTAGGCACGAAGGTGATACCGGCTCTTTCACTGTCTATTGGGAAACAGAAAATAGTTCCGGTTCATTCACAGTGAGCCTTTTAAGTAACCCTGCCCGTTGGGATAGTTTCTTCCCTTCAGATGCTATGGGTAAGGAAATGAAGTTTAAGATTTATAAGAATGACCTGTATGCTTTTAAGTTAAAAGAGATACAGGGATTCTATGCGCCACAGCCGATATTGATATGAGTATAGACCAGATTACGCATCTTAACTCAATGAAAGAAGAAAACCTGAATACAATGCAGCGTATTCTGGATAACGTTCATAATCAAGCCGTAGGAGTTATCTATACCGAAGATATGACTAAGGCTCCTGACCTTGCTGATTCAGGGAAGGTAGTGTTATTAGATGATGGTTGCACAAGAAGAGTTTACTTCAAGACAGGGAGAGGGTTCGTTGGCTACATCACTCTTAGCTGATAAGTGTTTGAAGTGCGGTAAGTGCTGTACATTGCATTTGTTTCCTGCTAATACTGATACAAGGATTAAGTGTCCGTTCTTAGAAAATAACTTATGTTCTATTTACAACGACAGACCTGAATGGTGTTTGAGGGCAGAAGATATGCTTGCCCTTAATTTATTACCTGAAGGTTGCGGTTACAAGGAGGAATAATATGGGATTCTGGGCGATAGCAGGACCGATAATAGCAAGTGCAGCTTCTTCTGCGCTTTCCAAAGCAACTACGAAGGGAGGCTCTCCCGGAGGCTATGATGTAATCAAACCTGATTGGATGCCGGGGATGGAGAATCTTTCCGGCCAGCAGGCTGCTTATCTTTCAAGCCAGCTCCAACGTATGCAGGAAGGCCGAGAGCCTGAGTGGTGGAGTAAATATGCTCCTATCCTGAAGAAACGTCAGGTAAAGGGTCTTGAAGAGTCTATGTACGGTACTGCCGGTGAGCGTAAGGGAGCGTACGCTGGACAGATGGAAGCCGGGGCCTTAGCCGGCCTTGGAGGAGGAGCGACTGTATCGCGCACTCGTCCTTTGTACAGTGAATACCTCAGGCGAGGCCAGGAGATAGATGAAACTATAGCCGGTCTTGGTGCTAACATCATGCAACAGGGAGAACAGACCTATCTCAGTTCTATCAACCAAGCCCAAAAGTTTCAACCTATGGGTCAGGTAGTTCCAATAGCCGGAACAGAACCTCAAGCAAGCCCTTGGGCTTCTATTGCTGGTCAAGTTTCTTCTATGATACCGTGGAGTAGTATTGGTGCTGGTGGCGGTGGAACTGGCAGTGGGTTACAAACATTTGAACAATTACGCAGGCAAGGATTAGCTTCAACTCCGCCTGCGGGACAGTATTACGGACCACGATAAGGAGGAGAAATGGCAAACATACAACAGGTAAGATATCCCGGAACACCTCCTCCCGGATTTATGGATTATGCGGCTCAGTTCGCGCAGTCATATCTCGGAGGAGTACAAAGCGAGAAAGAACGCAAGAGCAAGGAACTTATGACATTATTGCCTGCGTTAGCAGCTCAAGGTCAGATTGGCCCAGGTGATATTCCTTTCGGAGGTACGAATGTAGGAATTTATCCCTGGACTGATCGTTCAAAGACTCCTTTACCAGGGTTTGAGAATGTTCCTGGTGTTTATGATTGGTCTAATGTTTCTCAACGTGAGAAAGCATTGGAAGATATGGCATGGGCTAAAGGGGAAGTATCCTGGCCTATGGCCATTAAGCAAGCTACTCAATCTGTACAGAGTAATCCATTTGTTTATGATGAAACAGGAGGAGTAAGGGTTCTACAGACTCCTGAGGAACAAGCGGAGGAAGCGCGAAGACGCGCTGAAGCTACTATCGCATCGTTTAAGAAGAAACCCGGAGAGAAGCCTAAGACTATCGCTGAGCAGAAAGCAGAAGCTCAGGCATGGTTGATTGCTAATCCTAATGATCCTCGTGCAAATGCTGTGCGTAAGAAACTACGGAGCTTGAAATAATGCCGTTTGATCCTGATGAGTTCTTAGAAACTCCTGTTGCTACTGAGCCTCCTTATATACCTGAAGGTGTGAAACCTCCTGCTGAGGTTCCTACTGCTTTTGATCCTGATGCTTTTCTTAGCACTCCTGCGCCCACCTATATTAAAACTAAACCTGAGAAACAACCTGGAAATTATGTTACTGACATCTTAAAGGGTGTCGCTCGCGGTACTGAAACTGCCATTGGTTATGCAGTTGGTCAACCGATGATTGCTATGGGTTCCATGGGTGTACAGGATATTGACAAACTTGAACAATCTTTGGGCCGGCCTCTTGATCCGCGTACGAAAGAAATGATGATGAGGCAGAATGAGAATAACCGGAAGATGATGGAGTCCGGTGAAAAGATAAAGCAGTTCTTCAATAAGGCCGCTCAGACTGGAATTGAAGCTCCTCAAGCTGGCCTTCCCGTTTCAAGAAGGATAGCTTCTGCTGTTGGTGAGTCAGTTCCTATGATGACAGCTGCTATCGCTACTACGGCCGCTACTGCGGGAGCGGGTGCTCCGGTGTGGTTGGCTGCTTTGAGTGGTGCTTCTACCTTTGCTCCACAGGCTTACGGTACTCACTTTGATGAACAACGCGCTATGGGAGTTGATCCGGATAAGGCTCATAAGTTAGCGTTGGCGAACATGGTTGCTCAGGTAGGACTTGAAGCGGCTATTCCTCTTTCTGGTTGGCTTAAAGGTGGACACATTATGAAACGTTTAGTCCGCGGTGCTTTCCAGGAAGGCGGAGAAGAAGTCTTACAGCAGTGGTCAGAGAACTCTTTACGCGCTATTGGCTATAGACCTATTGAAGGAAAGAGCTTTGTTGAAATAGCCAAGCAGATAAACGAAGGGTCGTTTGAGGCTGGTATGGCCGGAGCAATCATGGGTGGACTTATGGGCAGTGTGAATCCTCCCACTATAGAAGAAGTCAAGTATGATGCTAAGCGCAGAGCCGCCGAGATAATTACTCGTAACGCAGATAAAGAGAAGATGACTCCTGAGCAAGTTCAGGCTGAAATAGCCAGACAACATCAGCTTATTGATGATCATCTTACTCCCAAGAGATATACCGAGATGCAGGAGAAACTCAAGAAAGGTTCAGTTCTCGGTAAAGGAATACTTGAAAGTGTCATAGATGTCACTGCTCCTACCGAAGGAGGAGGGAGTGTAACTGCTGTAGTCCCGGGTGCAGATTTAGATCCGAAGGTTAAAGTTCAGGCTACTAACTTGGCAGTCAAGGCTCTTGATAGGATGAAGATTACTCCGGCTGGTGGTCAGGAATTGACGATGAACGCCATACCTTACACCTTCAGGGAGATCATGATAAGCCAGATAGCTAACCGTATTCAAGAAGGTGTTGATCCTACTCAGGTTGGAATAGAAACAGAATCTGTTATTAGACAACTTCTGGATGAGAACACCATCTATCTCGTAGGTGGAGGGAAGACTGATTCAGCCGGCGTCATTACCGACCCTGAGTTTATTGTCTGGTATCCTAAACTTAGAAAACAGATCACTCTTAAAGAATTGGCCGCTTTGCAAGCTGAGAGGCCTGAACTGAGGAAACTCAAGATACTGTTCTCCCGTTCTGTCAAGCAGAAGGGGATCAACGATTCAGTCTTAAAGACCCTCAATATAGAATACAATAAGGCCTTGGCTGACCGCGGATTACTGCAAACTCCTGAAGGAGATAAGGTTCCTGTAGAGATAGCTGAACAGGTAGCTGGGGTTGAAGTTACGATTGAACAAGCAGAGAAACTTAGACGCTTACACGAACATCCTGCACGAGCTAAAGGTTTAGCCCAAGCCTTCCATTCTGCGGTTCAGGGTTTCTTTAATGATATGTGGCAACTTTCTGAAGAGTATGACGCTTATTCTGGTTACGGAGCAAAGAAGATAAATCAGTGGGAAGGATATAAGGAGAAAGTACAAGATTTATTAACAAGAGCAGAAGCAGCTTATAATAACGGCAATTTGGGTGAAGCTACGGCTTTATCTGAACAAGCCTTAGGATATCTTCATGAAAGATTTAGCGATAAGGTAGAGAACCTTGAGGTATTGGCTACTAAGGCTGGTTTGCCTAAAACAACTCAACCATTGACACCCGCCCCAGAACAGGCCCCTGTTACGCCAGAAACCCCTGTTCAGGCCCCGATTCCAACTCCAGAAGAGATAGAGGCACCCCAGATCACTCCAAGCACAGAAGAGCTTAAAGAGGCCGGAATTGGCCCTACAGTCAGATCAGACTTAATCAATAACTTTGTGGATACCTTGCGTGCTTTCAAGGAGCACATGGATTTTGCCAGCTACCGAGCTATCATAGACAACCAGGTTCAGGAGCTCTACAATAAGCTCTATCCTAAGAAGAAAGGGGCTAAAGGGCTGATATTCAGACTTGAAGAGGCAGAACAGACAGCGGCCAGGCTTCAGCAGCAGATCTCCGACCTCCGTAAGTCAGGAGAGAATCCTGAGAAATTAGGCCAGTTAGTTGCTCAATATAACGGTTTGATAGAAGGTTACAATAGTCCTTCCTTCCTCCGGAATCAAATAGATAAGATAAACAAGGAAATTGACAAGCTCAGTAACATTCCGGTTGAAACTAATGAGGCCTTCGCCAACGATTTCTATCGTGGGGAACTTCGCCAACTCTATAACAAGATGTCACGTTCTGAAAAGGACTTCGTGATAGAACAGCTTAGGATGCAAGGACTTACAGACGAACAGATTACAGATCTAACCGGAGAAACTCCTAATCCGTCAGAAGAAACGTTGGCCATAGAAGCCAATAGTGACCTGATTGAAGAAACTAACGAAGCAATGATTGATGATTTTGAGGGTAAAGACATAGAAAT
>CAZWDF010000073.1:0-6275 GCA_964632335.1 uncultured Candidatus Saccharibacteria bacterium
TTTTAGGAGCAGAACCCGCTCTTAACAACCTGTCCAAATTTTGGGGACCACCTCAAGCATTGCTATGCTTGATGGCGGTATCGCTTTGCCTTATAATATGCAAGCTATCAAAAATAAATGTCAGGAGGTGCGACACGAATGGATAGAATAGTAGAGAACATAGAAGAAGTGGTATTGGCAGTTGAACATCAGGATAATGTTGTTGCGTTATTTGAGGATTTGTTTGGTTTTGAGTTTAAAGATACATGGGACATGCCGATGTATAATATGAGGGTTAAATCTGCAAGGGTAGGTAATACGCAGTTTCAAATAGTAGCCTCAACAAACCCAGCACCAGATGCATTCCTCACCAGATTCATCAAGGCTAGAGGCGAAGGGATACACCATGTTGCATTTAACGTTCATGACTTGAACGAAATTGTTGCCAGACTACAGGGAAAGGGCGTACAACTCATTCCGGAAAATCCTATTGAGGTCGGAGGAAGAGCAAGATTTATCTTCGTTCACCCGAAGTTTGTGCATGGCATACTAATAGAACTGATTGAATCATCAAGACAATAACGAGAAAAGCTGCATTTTAGCTAGGGGTGATGGTTCTTGGATTCACTTTCCTCTCTGCTAGGAGCAAACATTCCTATGCTGTAAACTAGTCCCTCCGGTGAATCTTCTTGGTTGACTCGTCCCTATTTGCTCGGAACTGATAAAACGACAACTATGACTTTGCGTTCTTGCTTTTTATCATGATCCGACGTCTGCAGGCTTTCTGCTGGCTTCGTAGGTTCACACACCTAGAAATAGTTACGGAGGCATTTGTAGAGAGTAGATGACAACGTCTTATCTCAAGACTCTCATTCTCCGGCCGTGTAAGCTATGTTCTCTCCCGAAGACGGATGATTCGTGCTTCGGCTTTACCTGATTTGATATTCAATAATGCCACCGTACCAAGCCCACGTCTATACCCTGGAAAAGTTGGACTGCCAGGATTCACGAGAAGAGCTCCCCCTTTGTTTTCAATCTTGGCCCTATGAGTATGGCCGTATACGACAATGTCGGGGGATCTACCGTTCTGAGTGTATATTGAGTTTCTGTCTATTTGGTCTGGCCACCACCATAGAATATGTTTCAGCAAAATCGTAGTCCCATCAACAGTGAGAATGTGTGTCTGGTCTACACGTTCGTCATTCTCGGTGTCGGGATATTCGTCATCGCCTTGTGCCGATAGAACCGGAGCAAGATGCTCCAATTCATCTAGCACCCACCTAGTGTAGAGATCACCAGCGTGTAGAATCAATTCAACGTCTTTGAATACTTCCTTTACCTGGGCAGGGAGGTGAAGAGCAATTTCAGGAATATGAGTGTCTGAAATTAATCCAATAAGCATTATATAATACCGTAGCTCGGACCTAGCCACTTTGTCAAGTCTCTGTTATCCGAAGCCTAGCCTGTGGTATGCAGTATTCAGGTCATAGCTACTACCAACCAGAATAGCAGACCTGAAACTTCCCAACTTGACACTGGCCGTTATCACTTACTATCGACTAACCAAGACTGATTAGTTATACTCCTCCCCTGTCAGAATAACATTCCACTTTCTTCCCAAAGGGATTTACTTCAGCAAATGGATAATTTAGGTAATTATTCCCTTTTTGGGGGTTATTTGCCATTGTCGTCTATCGAGGGGACTATTCGTCAACTGCGACGACAGTCATGCCCCTGTTCTTCCCGAATTAATATTGGCTCCTTGATTGCGACTATCGATATCCACAAGTTACCAAACATTATTTTCTGCCAGGATGTATTGACTATTTCATCAAATCGCTACTGAAAGCCTTTGTGTCTGTGTTACCTCTATGTAGCAAGAATCGATGGATTCAGTGAGAAATCGATAAACAGTAACCTTCAATTCTCAGACTTGACAAAAGGGACATATGTGGCTTATAATAACCGCCTTAAAGGAACATATAATCCATAGAATATAGGAACCGCAAATCCAGTAGGATATCTACCCGAATATCCCATAGCTTAGCTTCCTCCTTACAAATACACAATGAGTACCGAGGACCAATTTAGCAGGCACTGCCTATAACTGAACGGATGCCAGAATGATTCTCCCTAGGTCAGTGAATTCCCTGTTAAGGTCTATAGGTTCGTAACGAATGAGATTCGGTTTGTTTGGACATTAGTAATCGTACAAATCACTAGGCTTAAACGGGAGGAAAATTATGAAGGATCAGAGGCTAGTTGAAGCTAGATGTATTGGTAGGAATTGGCAGGAGGAATACAGAAGAAAGTTGGTATCGGCTGAGGAAGCAATCAAGGTGGTCAAATCGGGTGATCGCGTGATAATTCCCATGATGAATCAACCTCAGCTTCTAGGGGCAGCGCTTGCTGCAAGGAAAGATGAGCTAAGGAATGTTACCCTGCACTCTTGTTTCCCGGATCGGGTAGGCTTTGGCGCATTCTTCGAACCAAGCATGGATAAAGCATTCCACAGAACCATAGAGTTATTTGGTGGTGATTTTGTTCGTGAGGCTCCTGCTGGGATGGATACAAAGAAGACTGTGTATTGGCCGGGCATATTCTCTACAATGATGAAACCCTTTGATGAGAGGCCAGAGCATTGTCCGTATACAATAGATGTTGTCATGGTAAAACTATCGACACCGGATAAAGATGGCTATTGCAGCTTTGGTGCGCATTTATGGAATAAGAGGAGTTACTGCAAGAGGGCAAGGAATGTTATCGCTGAAGTGGACGCGACTCAGATCAGGACCAGTGGTACAAACTTCATTCACGTTTCAGAGGTTGATTGCTTCGTAGAGAATACCCCGCCTGTTTGGACCGAGGAACAAGAAAAGGAATTCCTTGCCCAAGCTGCTCCAGAGGTTCGTCAGTTACTTGAGCCGATAATTTCGAAGATGGAGAAGACTAGACGACCAAGTTTTATATCTTATATGTCAGCACTTGACCTAAAAGCAGCTAAAGGAATTTTGACTATAATCGCTTTAGGTGAGCCGCCACCAGAGATGCCAGCTATTGCTCACTGTTTATCAGAGTTAGTTAAAGACGGCGATACCTTTGAAATTGGTGTTGGTCAGCCCGCAGTCTGGATGATTACCCTCGGCGCCTTTGACAATAAGCACAATCTCGGTATTTACAGCGAGATGGGTGCCCCGGGGTTCGGCACCCTCGTTGAAAGGGGAATAGTAACCGGAAAGTATAAGACCTTCCATCCGGGTCGGGTGACAGTCTCTTCATTTACTGGCTGCAATGGAGAGGACCTTAACATCATTGACGGAAATCCTATATTTGAGCAACTTGATTCGGAGTATGTTCTCGACATGAGGAACGTCTCCCAGAATGATAACTTTGTTTCCATAAACAATGGCATCTCGGTAGACCTCACTGGACAGATCAACGCTGAAACCGGCTTTGGGGGGCGAATCATAAATGGTCATGGTGGGCAGCCCGAAATGCATATGGGTGCTCTATTGTCCAAGGGAGGCAGAGCCATTACTCTGCTCCCCTCCACTGCCCTTGATGGTTCTGTCTCTCGCATCGTACCTGAGCTTGATCAAGGAGCAGTGGTGACTATACCCCGCTACTTTGCCGATTATGTAGTGACGGAATACGGTATTGCCAAGCTTATGGGAAAGGACTGCCGTCAGCGTGCTGAGGAACTTATCGCTATTGCACATCCTGATTTCAAGGGGGAATTGAGACAGGCAGCAAAGAAGCTATTCTATCCTTAATACAAAGAATCGAAATTTTGGCTAGAGAAAACTGGTGCCTAGACACTGTTCTCCCTAATAAATGTATCATGCGCCTACAGTGGCTCTTCTGATAACCAAGTCCTGCATGTTTTCGGGCAGCTCAACGAAACGAGCACTGAATCCAGCGACTCTCACTAGCATATCACGATATTTCTCCGGGTGTTTTTTGGCGTCAAGTAGAATATCGGGGCAGATAAGATTACCCATCAGGTGTTTTCCTCCCATATCGGTTAAATAAGTTCTACTTAGGTCAGCCAACACCTCCGTTGACCCATCAAGCGTTAATGTCAGTGAAGCAGTCCAACTTCGGGCATGGTCAAGTTTTGCTGCTGAGAGAAAGACTGCGGTTGGGCCACCTTGGTAAGTACCGACTGAGGGAGCGATCCCATCACTTAATCTCTCCCCGGTCTTTCGCCCATCTGGTGTGGCCGCAGTAGCCTCGCCGAAGCCTTCATTGAATGTCAACGAGTGAAAACCTGCTATGGAAGGACCTGGATTTGCTGGGTTTGCGCGACATTTATGTTTGTCCGCCTCGTCTAGAAATAAATTGGCAACTTTGACCGCCAAAGAGTCAACATAGTCGTCGTCGTTTCCCCATTTGGGTGCCTGAATTAAGTCCTGTCGCAACTCTTCAAAGCCGATGAAGTTCTTATCCAACGCCTTAGTCAACTCCAATACGGAAAATTTCTTCTCTTCAAATATGACCTTCTTCATCGCAGCTAACGAGTTTGCTACTGTGGCTATTCCCGTTCCGTGCATGCCAGTCCAGTTATAGTATCCGCCGCCGGCCAGGACTTCGGCCCCCCTCTCCAAACAGCCTTTGACGTGTATAGATGCATAAGGCAGGCACATCATATCCCGAATTAGGGCGTCCACTAGCTCGCTCTCAGTACTCATCATTTTAATGCAGTGCTCTAACTGCTTCTGAAAGGCACTGATCACGCCATCAAGACTCGTAAACCGTCCAGGGTCCCCAGTGGGAAGACCTATCTGCTTTCCCGTAAGGCGGTCAATTCCATTATTCAGTGCTAGATCTAACACTTTGGCCAGATTGAACCAGGCACTGTGATCCTTTCTTGCATAGGTTGTAAAATGCTGGCAACCATCTACAGCGTAATCGCGCGCTTCCTTGAGAGGAACCCCGCATCTAACAAGAGCTGGAATAATTGCATCGTCGTTATTCAGTTGTGGTCTTCCACCAGTCGCTCTCATAACATCGATGGCTTTCATCAGTAACTGTCTGGGAGTGCCCTTATGAACCCTCATGCCAAATTGCGGTTTCGGCAAGCGCACCTGCTCAAGAGCGTCCAGCAACATATATGTCATTTCGTTAGTTGCGTCTTCACCATACTCGGTCTGTCCCCCAATGGTTATTCCATTCACATTGGAGTCTAAATCAACACCGGCAGTGGAGTTTTCGCCAAACCTAAACAAAAAGGCTTCGAGCAACGCTTTTGCTTTCTCCTTGGTAATTCGCCTCTTCTTGATATCTCTCTCGTAATATGGATAGAGAATCCTATCTAACCTCCCCAGCGATATTGAATCGCCGCCTGATTCTATGTTAGCAATCAAAAAAGTAAACCAAGCAGCCTGCAACGCTTCATGTAGAGTCTCCGCTGGGTTGGCTGGCACCTTCTCACAAATATGCGCGATTTCCTCCAACTCCTTCTTCCGTGTCCCAGTAGCTTCGTAAGCTAACTCTTTTGCCTTTACCGCATATCGCCTAACAAAGCTAATTGAAGAATCGCAAACTACTACAATTGCCCTGTAGAAGAGTTGCCTCTTAATTGCTTCCGGTTCCTCTAAGTCAATCTCTTCAAGTTTTCTTTCTACCTCTTTCCTAATGCCCTTGAATCCCTTCTCTAGCACAGCCGGCAAGTTTACTAGATAACGACCCCTTCGGTTTCCTACAACGCCCAAGTGCCAATACCAAAGTGATGCTTGCCTCATCTGGTTTATTCGTTCCGGTAGGATTGAACACACCCTGTCGGTGTAGCTCTTTCCTCTCCAGTAAGAAAATAGTTCCTGCATTTCCCTCTCAGTCGCCTCGGTAGCATGCGGAAGGAGGCCGGAGCGGTCGGGGGTATGGTGAAAACCTAGTTGAGGCGGGCCCGAGCCAAACTCGGGCCAAAGAGGTACTCCGCGCAGCGTGCCTGCCCAGTGTCCAACAATAAGCTCATCAACATCAATCCAGACACTTATGCTCGTCAGGACAGCATCCAAAGCTTTGGCTGCCCTGATTATGGCTGGCTCCCCTTCAGTACTCTTGTATGATTCCGTTGCTATGCGAGCTCTCTCGGTACAGAAGTAGGGTTGACTTTCTAAGTAACGTTTCAAAAGGGATTGTGTCTTTGAATTCATTTGCACCACCATTTTGCCTCCCCCATGAGACAAGTTCTTAATTAGTACACTAGCGAGCTAGCCCGATGCTACAATACGTCACAGCAGCTCTATTTCCTTAAGGTCGGGGGCGATAATGAGCTTGGGCCCAGTCAGTGCCTG
>CAZWDF010000074.1:0-6048 GCA_964632335.1 uncultured Candidatus Saccharibacteria bacterium
CCCGTTTCCCTCTGTCTATATTATACCATATATAACACAGATTTGTCAATGGCGGACATCTACCAAAAAACCGCCTGATTGGCGATTTTTTATTTGCTCGCGCTAGCGGACGATTTTACTTTGTCCGCCGAAGTTTTTAACGAAGGAGGAGAACCTTAAGATGGGAGGGAGTATATAAATATCCTGAGGTGGCTCTAGGACAGATAAGGGAATTGGTCGGACGATATTAGAACCTGTGTGGAAAATAAAAACGGCCTTCCTGAGGGAAGACCGTCATGGTCTAATCCTTAATATCTGATCTTCTTTAGCAAGGAAACAAGTTTTCATCAACAAGCACAGTATGAATCCCGTATTTGTGCCTATTTTCCAACGATTCCTTATACAAGCCTTTTAATTGCTCTCCAGGTGGTGGAGCTTGAGCGGCTGAACAGTGGTCTTTATTGGTCAATACTTTCCTGCAAATCGCACAGACCAATTCTTTCTCTTTTTCGTTACTCATTTTTCTTCTCCTTTCATTGCAAAATAAATATGAAATTATTAAGCTTTCTATTTTTAACCTATTCTTTTTCATCAAAAAATCAAGCCCTGATGGCTTGAAAATCTTAGCTCCGCCTACGGGACGATGTTAGAACCTGTTTTACTTAGATTTCTTCTTAAATTTATACGTGTAGGCAAAAACTGGCGTATTATTGTTAACTTTATAGGCAGGATTATGACGCTTAAATGCTTTTATAAGTTCCTGTCTGTTTTTATATGTTTTATAGTGAGTTTTATCCTTTAGGTCTATCTGTCCGACAGTTGTTATAATAACTTTTGTTATTTTCCCAAACCCAAATATTTCTTCTGTCTGGCTATTTTCAAAAGCCACAACATCGCCTTTCTTTAACTTATGGTCTCTAAGTCTCCAGGTGCTTATTTTCCCATCAAAAATTTGTGGGACAACACTCTCGTGAAACCCCATTTTTGGCAAATTTTTCATATTTTTATTCTATCAAAAAACCGCCTGATTGGCGATTTTGGCGGCTCGCCCTAGCGGACGATTTTAGAACTTTGAGATGGGAAGAGGTGTTTAAATACCCTGAAGTGATATTGGGGCAGATAAGGGAATTGGTAGGATGAAATTAGAACCTATTTTGTTAACTCAACCATCAAGCTTTCAAGGGCGATACCGTGATATTGCTGTTTGCCGATTCCCTTGTTTTCAGACAAAATACGAGCATTAAAACCTGTTTTCTTTATTCTATCTAAATAGTCATCTTTCAATAGCGCACCAGCCACGCAACCAGTTAATAAGTCCTTGTCTTCTCTCTGCTCTTTTGAAAGTTCTTTTAACAAAACAACGTCTGAAATATACATTTTCCCACCTTTTCTCAAAACCCTGTATGCTTCCTTGAATGTTTTTGTTTTATCTGGCGTAAGATTTATTACGCAGTTGGTTATTATAATATCTATTGAATCATCTCCAATAGGCAATTTTTCTATTTCTGCCAAAACGAATTCCACATTTTTAACGCCCATTTTTTCAGCGTTCAATCTTGCTTTTTTAATCATTTCTTCAGTCATATCTACGCCAATGACCTTGCCAATTTTACCGACTTTCTTGGAAGCTAAAAAACAATCAAAACCAGCTCCACAACCCAAATCTAAAACAACATCCCCTTCTTTTATCTTGCTGATAGCTACTGGATTTCCGCAACCCAAACCAAGATTCGCTCCCTCCCCGATTGCAATGTCATCATCTGAATATCCTATGCTCTTTGAAATGTCTTTACTATTATTGCAACTGCAACCGCAACCAGAGCCCTCAATAGCTATTTTTCTATATCCCTCCTTAACAATCTTTTTTATTTCTTTAGAGTTTTTCATATATTATATTCTATCAAAAAACCGCCATTCTTGCGAGGCGGGGAAAAGAAGATTGGGAGTTATTTTATAATAAAAATTGTGGGAGAGAGGGAAGAAAAACTAGCTCACCTTTCCTCCACACCACATATCTGCTAGTCCTACTTCCCCCTCTTTAGAATAACTATAGTAAACTCTATAAAAAAATCAAGCCCTACCAAAAACCGCCCCTTATGCGAGGCGGCGGGAAATCGGCTCCGCCTACGGGACGATGTTAAAACCTGTTTCTAAACAAAAAACCAGCTAATAAGCTGATTTCTTGTCCTAAATAAATCTTCTTTTTGAACACTTACTTAGGGGAAAGAGAGGAAGGGGAGGTAAAGTTCTTGTTCTGTCCTTTAGCTTTATATTTATAAAGGAAGTTCAATTACCTTTTTTAGGAGAAAACTCTCCACCTTGCCTTTCCTCTCTTATTGGACTTATGAGATTGCCTTCATCTGCTTTTGAAAAACTTCTTCTAACAAGCTCTTTAAAAGCTCAAGAAGTTCTTCAGCCGTTGCGTTGATGGCAACCATTTCTGGTTCCTTTACGGTATTACCAATATTCCGCTTGATATTGGCAATATCCCGAAGAGCCATCTCTTTCCGCACCTGAACTTTTACGGCAGCTAAGGCTATCTCGCCTTTCCTCTCCTCGTTCATTTTTCTCACCTCCTTTCTTGTGAAAATTTGGAAACGAGAGAGAAATTTTGAAGGTGCAAGGAAGAAATTCTTCTCCCTTTCCATACCTTAACAATAGCATATTATTCTATTTTTGTCAATAGTGGCTCCCCCGACTGGACGATGTTAGAACTTGTTTGGAAAATTAAAAGGAGGGTTAAACCCTCTTTTTAATGTTTATTCCGAAAATATTATTATTGGACAGCAACGCATGTGCTTCCATCAAAACATTTACCTTCCCCGCAATCGCAAATTTTAACTTGGTGACTGTTGGTTGGCGAGCAACCGCAAGCACCAACAAGACAATTGTTTGGAAAATCTTCTGTTGAGTTACAACACAACGATGTCTCAACGCTTCCTCCTGAAGATATACAGTCCTGCTCTGCCGTTGTTCCCTTAATACTAAATGTTGCGTCACTAACATCGTAAACATTGTTTTTCTCACTATCTTCTATAGTAATGAGATATCTGTCCGAAGCAGGCAGGGCTTTTATACCCAACACCTCCGCAAATAGTTCTTGTACAGTCCATTCATAGTTACCAGTGTTTGGAACGTCGGAGGCAATAGCGGCATTGAAATTTTGACTATCTTCATTTCCCGAAATTGCAAGTCTTATATTTACAGATTTAATTTCTTTTGCCGCACTCCAAGATATTTTGACCTTTTGGCCCTTTGACCAAATTTCTCCACCGTTCGGTGAAATAACTATTATACCCTCTTTGGGAAGCACAACGCATCTGATGTAGTCTTTTTCAGCGTTGTTTTCTAAAACAAGAGCAGTATCCCCTTTACTCCAAAAAACGAACGATTCATCGCTGTTGGCATAACGGCTGCCGTCAGCAGAAATGGTCTGAGGCAAATCAAAATTTCGGCCGTCGCTTAAAACAATTTTTACGCTTCCCGAAGGAATCGGCATTTCACCCGGCTCTACTTGCTTTTGTTCTCCTTTATAGAAGGCGGCATCTATTGTTTTATCGCCATTGCAAATATAAGTAACTTGAGCTATGGGAGATGGAGATGGCGAAGGAGAAGGACTTTTATTTCCTTTGTTGTTGATATACCATATTCCCGCACCTGCAATAATAATTACTATCAGAAGAATAAATATAAGATTTTTTTTCATATATTATTTTATTTATATTAATTAATTATTTATACTCTCATCCTACCAAAAAACCGCCTGATTGGCGATAAAAATAAAGAGAGGCCGTTTCCTGAATAGGGCGTACCTCTATTAATTACCTTGCGTAAGAAATACCTTACGAAATTTTCTGCTTCAGTTTGCCAATTTCAGCATATCTATCACTTTTCGGTAGTATTGGTAGTCTGCTGCGTGACGATGGTGCACACGTCCTTCTCTTATATGGCCCTCTATTTTTCTTTCTTGGTAGAAACGCTTGATGGGATTGCGTGACAATCCTAATCTCTTGACAGCAAATTCTTCAATATTACGCTGTACAACGTTATGGTACGCAGTCCGTTTAGACACCAATTTTTCCCGAAGGTAAAAATCAACCTCCAATCCACAGAAATGTTCCAAAAGACCAACTGTAGCATCAATGTCTAACGCAAGCAATCTATCTACAGCTCGTTCCTTCATCCTAATCCACCTTTCCACTCGTCGATTCCATTCTTCATAGTATTCATACGGCGAAACGCCAAAAGGAAGAGCGACTTCCTCGTCTGGATGTTCAGGAACAGGCACATAAACAAGATCGCGACCCGCTGTAAGATTTTTGTAATACTGTTCAGCTTCCTTGCAATGATGACTTGCCACAAATTCAATTAAGGTTTGGACATCCGTTTCATGATCAATGGCATCGCGGAGAGTATCACCACATAAGTCCTCTAGTTTTCTCTTATTCGTCATATCCTTAAACCTCCTTCTTAGAGAATAAATCCAAAACCTAATGTTTGTTAATGGACTATTTCTTTTTCACCTCCTTTGTGAATTAGCGTATTTTTAACGCCATCTCATTTTTTTACTGTTCTTATGATTTTGTAATTTATCAAAACCCCCAAAAAAATCAAGTCCCTTACCAAAAAACCGCCTGATTGGCGATTTTTGTTGCTCGCTCTAGCGGACGATTTTAGAACTTTGAGATGGGAGGAAGTGTTTGAATATCCTGAAGTGGCTTTGAGACAGATAAGGGAATTGGTTAAAGGATATTAGAAGCTGGTTAACTATTCTTTAAATAATACATCCGTAACAATAAATTCTTTTCCGTCCCATTTGTATGAAATTTCTTTAGTGCCTCCTGTCGGACAACAATTCGAATCGTTATCATTATAAATTGGCACCGTATCAATAAGCTTCCCGTCTTTGACATCAAAACCATAATTTTTCCAATTATGCTCATCAAAAACGCTTTTGCCTTGGAAATAATTATTAGTTTTTAATTCAATAATTTCTCCTGTTGGTAATAGTTTATAAATAGAGTTTATATCTGGACCGGCGGTGCCAGTAAAGCAAGTATAAGCCTGAATAATAGCTTCCTCTTCACCATCATTATCAAGGTCATAATATTTTATATAACCAATATATATTGGTTCTTGAGCGGACATGCAAAAATCAGAATACCCGCTTGTCCCAAAATAATAAATGTTCGTCAAATATTTTACGAAATCTGTGTCTCTAATGCCTTTTGAAAATATTTCTGGCTGTTTTATCTCTTCCTTAAAACATTTTTCCTGCCAACACAAAATTCCTCCGCCAACAATAGCGGCAATAATAACTACAATTAAAAGAAACTTCCAATTAGTTTTACCTTGAATAATAAATGGCATTGTTTTATTCTACCAAAAAACCGCCCCACCTTAAAAACAGAGGGCGATTTTTTATAGCTGGGCTAGTAACCCCTAATTATTGAGGTAATGCAGACGCACAAGCAGGTATCAGCATAAGTTGTTGCAATGTTTGCTGACATTGCTGTATCGCCTGTGCGCATTGTGCTTGAGCTGCTGCCGTTAGTTGGGGTATAACCTGGGTATCTATGTTTGCCTTACATTCTGCTTCCGCTTTCTTTGGAAAGCTTACCATAAGCATATATCCCAAAATAACTATAACCAGAACCAGAACCACAATAATAATATTTTTTACTTTCTCCATATCTAAGATTCTATTAATATTTAAAAAATTGCACGACCTTTTAGCTTTTTAATATTATATCACTAAAGTCTTAAATAGAATAGTTTTTATTCTACCAAAAAACCGCCCCTTGTGCGAGGCGGAGGAAATCTTGGCTCCGCCTACGGGACGATGTTAGAACCTGTTTTAAATAAAAAGACCATTCTTAATAATTATTTATTTGTAATTACTAGAATAGTCTTTAGAGCTCACTATTCTATTGTTTATTTCTCAATTCTGAATATATCCATTTGCCTAATTCAATCACGGGATACAAAAGCGCAAATAATGCGTAGAAGGATATAATCAGCGGTAATAATATAAACAGAAGCAATAAACAACCCATGGGACCAGAACCT
>CAZWDF010000075.1:0-6003 GCA_964632335.1 uncultured Candidatus Saccharibacteria bacterium
CAGGGACATAACACAGAAACAGACATCGAAATGCTAAAGGGGTTAGCTGAAAGTGGAACACCTATAGCTTTACAATACTACAAAATTGGTGGAACAATTGCCACATTTGTAGGATATATAACAAGTTTGAGAACGTCCAGAATTGGAGGACTTAAGTATGATGTTCCCTGGACAATGACACTTCAATATCTCAAAAACTTAACTCCAGGAGATGACACTTTGACAGGAATAATGAAATATGATGAGGGTACTGTATTACCCAGTGCGTCTGTAGATTATGTAAATACACTGTTCAGGGTATTAGATGCTCCAGATACAATGCACCTTTGTATGAGAGATAATCTGGGAGACTATGTATGGATACAAGTAGCTGCCGGGGGCGGTATCTGAAATGCCGTTAGAAGTAAGACATACTGATATAACAGGAGAAGTTGAAAGACTATATCCTGATAAAGTAAATGCAAGACTGTCTATAAATTCAGCGGCAGAATTTACGCTTGTATTTTCTAACAAGTTCGGTAAACATACGGATTCAATAATGGTTCTTGATGATATAGAAGTGCAGGAAGTTCCATGATACAAGATAAAATATTTCAAGGAAAAGCAATCAGCATAGACCAGACTGATAGTATTACTATAAAGTGTTATGATGTATTAACCCAGCTTCAACGTGAAAATATACCTTCAAAAGAAGGAAAATATTATGGTATGGATGCTGGAGCTATCATAAAAGACATTCTTTATAATTCTGGTAATAATCCTTCTTCAATTGGAACATCTCTTGATACCAAACTTCTTGTAAGCGAAATAGACCTGATAGATAAAACAAGACTTGAAGCAATCCAGTTATTGCTTACAATGATAAATGGAGCTGCCGAAGATAAAGTATTTTTTATGTATTCCAAAAATAATGATGTTATAATTTCTCCTTTACCTGAATTTGATGGAGATAGCGTTATAGAGCTTACTGATAGTAACATTAAAAGAATGACAAAAAAGATTAATGGAGCAAATTATTTCAATTGTGCTACAGTTATAGGAACTGATTGTAGAGGTTATTATCCTTGCAAAGTAAATTCAGATGGCTCCATGATGCCCGATTTCCCCACAGGAGTTAGATTCCATAAATTGATAAATGAATATAAAGATAATTTAACAGGGACTGCACAGACTTATTATATTGCGAGAGGCTTCGTCAGAACCAGAAAGATTATCCAACCAGAACTGAACGTCACTATAATGCCGGAAAGATTTGATATAATACCCGGATTCCCATTACATATAAGTTCTGAAAAGTATGGAGTGGATGGAAGATTTAGAATTTCGGAAGTTTCATGGTCATATAGCAAAGGTTCAAAAGAAATGTCCTTAAATATATCTGAATATAAATCACAATCACTTGCAGATCTGATAAAGATATTTAAGTGATAATGCTAACACCATTATCTTTATGGACATGTATTGTATTTTCTATTACTGCATCAAATGCGGAATCGTGAGATATAACAATTAATTGTTTAAACCCAGTAACTCTTGCAATCATTTCTCCTAATCTTCCACGATGAATTTCATCAAGCCCATCAGTTGGCTCGTCAAAGATAGCGAAGTCAATCTTTGAAAGATTTTTTAGGAGAGCAAGTCGTATGCAGATTGCTGCGGTCATTTCTTCTCCACCGGATAATTGTCTAAATACTTTTCCGTCCATGGTAAGTTCATATTCATTTGTCCATTGCATTTCATCATATAAATCGGTCATATCATGGAGTATGGCATTGGCGTCGTAATTCACATGAATTAGGTATCTTTCTATGAGAAGAGGAGGAATTTCACGCATGTAATTCCTAACAAGGTCTATTGTACCACTTATCTCATCCTCTTTTTTTAATTTATCGGAAATATCATTTAATTCTATTGAGGACTTCTCATATCTGTCAAGTTTTGGCTTCAATAATTCAAGCTTTTCCTTTTCGTTCCTCAAGTTTTCTTTTAGCGTAGATACTAATTCAATTTGTTTATCCAATTGAGTCTTTAAGCTTGAATGTTTATCGGGGTTGTAATCTGCGACATTTGTTTTAATGCTTTCGATTTTAATTTTTAATTCATCACGTTCAGAACGAATGTCAGCAAGTTTACTTTTAAAACTGTCTTTCTGTCTATACTCATATTCATAGTTGGAATATTGTTCTTGAATGAAGACTTTTTCAGATATAATTTCATCGATTTCTTTTCCTTCTTTTAACAGATTATCTTTTTCATCAGAGACATTATCAAGTTTTTCTATCTGAGGAATAAGGTCTTTTATTTCACCTTCAAGTTTCTTTATTGATTTTCTGAGAACATCAAAATAGCCGACTTTGTGTCTTTCATTGGATAATGAATTCCTTATCCTGTCAATTTCTTTTAATTCAGAAGACATTTTAATATATTTTTCATCTAAATCGGATAATATTGTAGTTATCACGTTTTTAAGATTTTTAGGACAATCTTCTTTTAATATGGGACACTTGTTGCTTTCCGTATATGATTGGTAATTCTTATAATGCTTTATCATTACCAATAAACTTTCGGTGGAAGCTTTTAATGACTTAACTCTTTCATCGGCCTCTTCAAATTCCGAAACTTTATGCAGGACTTCTTGTTCTTCTTTTAAGGAATTATTCGCCTCTTCAATAGCTTGTTCATTTCCAGAAATTCTATCTTTTAACGATTTTAAGTGCATTTCAGTAGCTCGAATAGTAGCGATTATTTCATTTATTTTATGCTTCCGTGCGATTAGTTTATTATATTCTTCCAGCTCAGGTCTTAACTTTTCCAACTCTTCTCCGGCAAGTTCGCACTTTGCTATTCTTTCTTTTATTTCCAATATTCTTTCTTTTTTGAATTTTAAATCATTCCTCTTTAGTTCGAGGTCTTTCAAAGATGATTGCATCAAATCAAATTTCCTGACTTCATCATAAATTAAGGCCTTTTTGTTATCTTCAAGTCCAAATTTGTTATCGATTGCAGTTATATTGACCTGAACGTTATCAACATCTTTATCTACCCCCACAAGTTCCGATACGATTCCTTGTAGCCTTTCGTGTTTTTCTTGAAGACTTGATATTTTATCTTCACTAATCTTTGAAACGCTCCTTAGACGCTTCCATGACTCCTCGTATTGGTCAATCCCAAGTATGGGGTCAAATATTCTTTTCTTATTCGATGGAGAAAGGAGAAATGGAGCTGTGTGGGTTCCTTGTGCAGGTCCGATGAGTTGGTCGAACATCATGGTCAAGTCTTTGGATCCTTCAAGTTTCATATATCTTGTAATCCAGGGAACTATTTCTTCTTTTAGTTCCACTATACGTTGTCCTTTCTTTTCGATGTAGTATTCAGTTCCTGAACCTAAGACGCGGATAATGTCTATGGTATTTCCTGTTTCATCATCAAGTGTTATTCTTATTTTTCCACTTTTACATCCACGCCTTATAAATTCATTGTGCTTGTAGGCAAGAGATTGGAAAAGTGCAAGTCCTATGGCTTCTATGATTGTAGTTTTGCCTGAGCCTTGACCTCCAATTATAGCATTTACACCTTTTTGTAAGTCTATAACTGAGTTTTTGTGGCTCTTTATGTTTTCCAATTCTACTCTCGTTATTAACATTGTCTCAGCTCTCCTTGTTTCTGTTTTTAATTAACGTGGCTAACTTGGTAAGTTGTCTTTCATTCAACATTATTTGGACAAGAAATCCATGGACAACGAATGTTATCAACCATTTTTTATCGTCTCCATATCTAACTTGTTCAAGCTCAACATTATCCATTAAATCACCTCAGCATTTTTTAGCGTTCCATCCTGCATAGAATCCTTTTTTGAACATGAATTTTAGGGTTTCATTATCCTCTAATTCTATCATATTCATGTCAGTTTGTTGTTCTACTTCCATTTCATTCCATCCGTCTTTGGTTCCTATGAACTTGGAATAATTTTCAGTAAGTTCTTTTCTGGTAATTTCAAGTAATTCTTTCCATGCTTTTTTTCCTTCAAATGCTTGCACGGATTTTATGATTTCAGATACCGGGTATTGCCAGTAACATTGATTGTTATCAGTATAGTTATCAAAACCATAGGCATATTCAATAAGATTTCTTTTAAAAAATCCTCTAATAGTTCTTTTTGCAAGAAAAGGTTCTGATGCTGAGTTTCCATAACCTTTTATAACTTCTACTTCGAATGTTGTTCCTATGGAAAGACCTGAATGTTCATCCATGTTATATCCTCCTAATTGTTATTCCTTGAGGGTCCCAGAAATACTTTTTCCATTTGGTCATAAACGCCTTGTAATCCTTTACGATTTCTTCCACATCTTCCTCGAGAATTTCATAACCATTTTCTTCAATTTCAATTATGACTTTCTTCTTTGGAACTCCAGAACCACCTTGTGGCGGTTGGATTTTATTTATATCTATACCCATTCCTACTGGTTGGTATCCTTCATTCATGTAGTTCACCTTATGTTTGACTTGATGGATTCCTTCGCTCTTAAAATTTCCTTTTCCTTAATGATGTTAGCATGGGTCTTTGAACATACTGTGCAATATGGTTCGGTGTTCGGGAGGTTATGACCTATATAATGGTCAATGAGGATTTCAAGCTCGTTGATTTTATCAATGGGAGGATATACCATATTTGCCATCCTATCAACAGCCTCATTCTGGAGTAGGATTATTCGTCTTAACTCTTTACCTGCCTCATAACTGTCCAAATGTTCTCCCTTGATGAACCTCTTAATCTCTTTCCAACAGGGTCTGCATACCTGGTATTCATTCTCTGAAATCTCATCGCTCTTCCGTCCGGTTGAATAGGTGTTCATCCGGATTTCTATTTCGGTTATGTCATGGACCGGGCCCTTACATCTTTCACATACCGCTATTTCGTTTGTCATCATTACTCACCTTCCAGTACCAGATATCCTTTTTCTTTTAGATGTTTCTCCCACTCTTTGATTATTTTTTTACGTTTCGCTTCCTTGTCAAAAATGCAATTTAAATATCCATCAGAAATTTCTAAAGTATATAAATCTGATGAAGGCATCTTTTCTATAATCATAGAAAGGGCTTTTTCGTTGGTGACATTTAATTCTTTAGCTATAGGAAAACAAATCAAACAAAGGTCGATATTGTCTTTCCTGGGTTTCTGCATATTAGGAATATATTCAATTCCTAATGCTCTGAGTGCCGTCATAACGTTTGATATGAACGTTTCACCTGGATCATCCATTTTATCACTTCCTTGTCTTTTTTACTGGGTTAAGTAGTCTATCTATCGTGAGGGCATATAACATTACGGTGTCCATTTTAATCACCTTGTATTATGTTACCACACATCCTAATACGAAACCTATGGCCATGCCTAATAATAATGCTTTAATAATTCTTGTTAGGCATTGTAAATTTTCTTCAGGCATTATTACTAACCACCTCTATCAAGCCCTTCAAAAAGAACGGGACTGACTGCTTTAAGTTCTGTTTTCGCCCATGAAGATTCTTTCTCTAACTCCTCGACCTTCGCTCGAAGGGCTTCGTTCTCCATACGAAGTGCTTCAATACAATGGATGTCACCATTCATCACGACCTCAAGCTCCTTGACCCTCTCCACCGATTTCTCATATTCCTTCAGTAACAGGTCGTATGCCTCATCTTTCTGTTTATGAGCTTCCAACATTTGATAGTTAAGTATCTCAAGTTCCTTGACCCTCGCTTGGAACTGTTCCATATCTATTCTATTCAAGTGAGCCACTTGATGCCAATCCTCTTTGGCAACTCGGAGAGCTTCGTTCTCTTCTTTAACTTTTTTTATGACATACTCCTGGTTATCAATGGTAATGATTTTACTATAATTTGTCAGTTGAATCCCTTCAGTATAATCATCAGTGGCCTTTTTCAACATCTTAATATGAGCTAACTCCTTATTCAATCGGTCTATCTCATCCACAGCATCCTTGTAATCCTCAACTCTAACAT
>CAZWDF010000076.1:0-5966 GCA_964632335.1 uncultured Candidatus Saccharibacteria bacterium
GATAATTTTGCAACATCGACAGTACCGAAAAAAGGAATTCTAATTTTTTGAGAAACTACTCCCCCTGTCCCCAAACATTCTTTTAAACATTTCTCAATGTCACCAGCGACTTGCTCGTTAAAGCCAACGAAGTATTTGGTCGGAGTGAAGGTAACCGGTACCCATCCTCGCTCTCCGGCTGGCACTTTGTATTTTTCGTAAAAATCTTGTAAAATTTTTTGATTTTCCTGATTGGAAATGACTTCGTATTCTTCAATCTCAATTTCCGGGTATTTATTTTTCAACTCTTTCAAAAATTCGTGTTCTTTCGCACAATGAGGGCAAATAGCACTGTAGAAAAAATCAATCTTAACTGGGCTTTGTTGAGCCAAACTAAAATCAGTTTTTATTCCAAAACTCAAAACAATAACTATCAACAATATCCAGAAGATTTTTTTCACCATAGACTTTTTTAAATATATCATAATTTAAGTAACTAAAAAAGTGGCTTCTGACCACTTTAAAAATTGAATTTTACTTCCATCTCCTAAGTAAAAGTGAATTACTCACCACCGATATATCAGATAAAATCATAGTTAAAGCAGCAATTTCTGGCCGTAATAAAAATCCAAACCAATGGTAGAAAAGGCCAGCAGCAATAGGAATAGCTAGAATATTGTAAATAAAAGCTAAAAAGAGGTTTTGCCTTATCTTAGAAAAAGTTGCCCGAGAAAGTTCAATTGCCTTTACCACATCTTTTATATCATCCCTGACCAAAATAATTCCGCCGGTTTCTTTGGCTGCATCGGTACCAGCACCCATGGCAATTCCAATATCTGAAGCAGCAAGCATCGGAGCATCATTAATTCCATCGCCTACTGCTCCCACCACTTTTCCTTCTTTTTGGAGCTTTCTAATCTCTTTTTCTTTATCTTGAGGTAGAACTTCAGCTAAAATGTTTTCAATGCCCAATTCTCTTCCAATAGCCTCAGCCGTTTTTTTATTGTCGCCAGTGATCATCCAAATTTCCAAGCCCATTTTCTTCAAATCCTTAATTGCTTCTTTTGAATATTCTTTCAAAGTATCAGCAACTGCGATCGCTCCTTTAACTTCTCCTTGGACTGAAACCAACATCACTGTTTTTCCTTGTTCCTCTAACTCCTTTCCTAAATTATTTTCAATTAGCCTTCGATTTCCTAATAAGACTTCTTCGCCTTCAATCTTTCCCTTTATTCCCTTTCCTGGAATCGCTTCAAAATCCTGAATATTTAACAAATTTATTTTTCTTTTTTCAGCTTCTTTAACAATTGCTATATCGAAGGGATGAGTAGTGCTTTTAGCCAGACTTGCCGCAAACTGTAAAACATCACCAATAATGTCCATCACCTCTGCTTTTCCTTTTGTTAAAGTCCCAGTTTTATCAAAAACAAGAGTGTCTAATTCTCTAACTCTCTCTAAATATTGACCCCCCTTGATTAAAATTCCATTTTCTGCTCCTTTACTGGTTCCAACCATAATGGCAGTAGGGGTAGCAATTCCCAAAGCACAAGGACAGGCAATAACTAAAACGGCGATAAAAGCAGTTAGGGCGAACAAAAAAGCGCTCCCCTGCCAGAAATACCAAACCAAAAAGGTGACCAAGGCAGTCACCATAACAATTGGCACAAACCAGGCTACTACTTTATCGGCTATTCTTTGAATTGGTGCTTTGGAGGCCTGGGCCTCCTCAACCAATTTAATAATTTGAGCTAAAGTTGTTTCTTCTCCCACTTTAGTTGCTTTAAATTTGAAAACTCCTTCTTTGTTAACAGTCGCTCCAAAAACTTCATCGCCTACTTTTTTATCTATTGGGAGAGATTCGCCGGTAATCATTGACTCATCAATGGTTGATCTCCCTTCAATAATAATTCCATCAGCCGGAATTTTTTCTCCCGGCCTGACTATAATTATGTCTCCCTTTTTAATCTCTTCTGGGAGAATTTCAATTTCTTTTCCGTCTCTTAAAACTTTAGCAGTTTTTGCCTCAAGCTTCATTAACTTTTTGATTGCTTCCCCTACTTTTCCTCGAGAAATCTTTTCCAAAAGCATACCTAAAGTAATAGTGGTCAAAACCGTAGTTGAAGCTTCATAAAAAACAGGTCCCAAAATAAAGAAAGTTGCCGCTACAGAATAAAAGTAGGCAGCTGAGGCACTTAGAGAAACCAAAACATTCATATCAGCCATTTTTTGTTTTAAAGCAAAATAGGCACCTCGATAAAAAGGCCAGCCTAAAACTACTTGAACTGGCGTAGCCAAAACAAAAAGTAAAAGATTGAATTTTGGATCATAAAAGAAAGTTGCAATAACCCAAATCGGCAGAGTTAAGAAAACTCCAAACCAAAATCTCTGCCAATCCCTCTTAATCTCATCCTTCATTTCTCCTTCTTTTTCTAAGACTTCGTAACCTGTCTTCTTTATTATTTTTTTAATTTTTTCCTCCTCAATCTCTTGGGGATTATATTCAATAATTGCCTTTCCTAAAGAGAAACTAACATTAACCGAAATAAGCCCTTTTTCTTTCGAAAGGGCTTTCTCAATGGTTTTGGCACAGCTCTCGCAGTGCATCCCCTTAATTTGTAAAATAATTCTTTCCATTTTTAACAAATTATTCCTCCTCCTAAAAGCTCCTCGCCTCGATAAAAAACGACTGATTGGCCGGGTGTGATGGCGCGCTGGGGTTTTTCAAATTTTAGATTGTAGATTTTAGATTTTAGATTTTTTGTTAAAATGGCTGAAGCTGCTTTTTGGCGATAGCGAATTTTTGCTTTCACTTTTAAAGGAAGTTTTGGTTCTTTGTCAGAAATCCAATTGACATTTTTAGCTGATAGCTCTTTCTTATATAAATCCTTTTCATTCTTGGTGATAATTAAAAAATTCTTTTTAAAATTTTTATCTAAAACAAAATAAGGACCGCCGGGAAGCCCAATTCCTTTTCTTTGACCGATGGTATAAAAATATAATCCATCATGCTTTCCTAATACTTCACCTTGAATATCAACAATTTGACCGGGTTTTGGTTTGAGATATTTCTTTAAAAAGTCATTAATTGTTGTCTGAATAAAACAAATCTCAACCGATTTTCTCGCTTTCAAAACTGGAAGTTTAAACTTTTTTGCCAATTTCTTCACTTCCTCCCTTGTATAATCCCCTATTGGAAATAAAACCCGCTTCAATTGCTCTTGATTTAACATCCATAAAAAATAAGACTGGTCTTTGTTTTTGTCCCCCCCCTTCAATAACTTATAGTTGACTTTTTCGACACCTGTAGAAAAATTCAACTCTTCTTTCTTTTTTGCGTAGTGACCGGTGGCTATAAAGTCGGCGTCAAGCACTAAATTCTTTTTTAATAAAAGCCCGAATTTTATTTCTTTGTTACAAACTACGCAAGGATTAGGAGTCAAGTCAGTTTTGTATTCTTTTAAAAACCAATCAACAATTAGTTTTTTAAATTCTTTTTCGAAATTAAAAACATAAAATGGAATTTTTAAGATTTTCGCCACTTTTCTCGCTCGAACTTCAGCTTCAAGAGAACAACATTTATTTGAAGCACCAACTAAACCATCTTTTTCAGGTTCCGACCAAAACTTCATGAAAACTCCAATAACATCAAAGTCAGCCCTTTTTAAAAGGGCCGCTGCCGCTGATGAGTCAAGTCCCCCAGACATAGCAACTACGATTTTCTTTTTTTCCCCAATTCCACCTGCCTGCCCCGTAGGCCCCGCCCTTTCAGCGGAAAGGGCGGGGTCCTTCGGGGACATGGCAACAACAACTTTTGCCATTTTATTTTAAAATCTCTTTTTCAAAAGCTTGAAATCCCTTATATCTTTTTTCCAACTCCTCCTTTGTTTTTGTAATTCTTTGGTGTTCTTTTTCCAAATCTTCTGAAATTTCAATTTTATTTTTCAAATAATAATCATAAATTGCTTCCTTTAAAGCATCGACGGCCAAAACTGAACAGTGGATTTTTATTGGCGGCAAGGGTTTGCCCAGCCTTTTTATTAAATCTTCTTTTTTAATCTTTAAAGCGTCTTCCAATTTCTTTCCTTTAACCATTGTGGTGAGTAAGCTCGTGTTGGCGATAGCGACGACGCATCCCAAGGTTTGAAACCTCACGCCCTTAATAATTTTCTCTCCTTTTTTGTTTTTTTCAATTTTCAAATAAAGTTTCATCACGTCTCCGCAAATCAAATTTCCAGCCTCGCCAACTCCGGAAGGTTTTTTAATTTTCCCCACATTCTGTGGGTTTTTAAAGTGTTTAATTATTTCATTTGAATAAATTGGCATACTTATTTTTTGATGACTGAAATTTCTCTCAGTCTTTTAACAACTTTTGGCAAAGCTTCCAAAACATAATTTATATCTTTTTCCTTTGTCCATCTACCCAAACTTAATCTCAAAGAGCCGTGGGCCTGCTCAGGTTTCAATCCAATTGCCAACAAAACATGGCTTGGTTCTAATTTTGCCGAAGAACAGGCAGAACCAGTGGAGGCAGCAATTCCCAAAAAATCAAGTTGCATAATTAATGATTCTCCCTCTATTCCTGGAAAAGAAAAATTAATATTATTTGGCAATCTTTCTTTCGGATGGCCATTTAAATGGGAACCTTCAATTTTCTCTAAAACTCCTTTTATTAATTTATCTCTCAATTTAATTTCTCTCTGAGCTTCTTTTTTCATCTCTCTTTCACAAATCCGAGCTGCCTCAGCGAAACCGACAATTGCTGCCACATTTACAGTAGAAGACCTCAAACCTGACTCATGACCTCCCCCATGTATTAAAGGTTCAATTTTCGTTCCTTCTCTGACAAATAAAACGGCTGCTCCCTTTGGCCCGTACATTTTATGGGAACTGGCAGTTAATAAATCGATATTCATTTTATTAACATCGATGGGAATTTTTCCAAAACTCTGAGCGGCATCGGTATGGAAGTAGATTTTGGATTTTTGATTTTGGATATTGGATTTTTTTATTATTTTTCCAATTTCCTCAATTGGTTCAATTGTTCCTATTTCATTACTGGCATGCATTATCGAGACCAAAATTGTATCCTTTTTGCTTGCCTTTTTGACATCATCTGGTGAAACCAATCCATACTTATCAACTTTTAATCTAGTTATTTCAAATCCCTGATTCTCTAACCATTTTGAGCTTTCTATGACGCAGGCATGTTCAATCGGAGAGATTATTATGTGACGCCCCCTATCCCTATTTGCCAAAGCAATTCCTTTTAAAACCGTGTTATTGCTTTCAGTAGCCGAACCAGTAAAAATTATTTCTTGGGGTTTAGCTCCCAGCAAATTAGCCACCACTTCCCGGCTCTCTTCTAAAGCTTCTTTTGCCTCCTGGCCAAAGGAATACAAAGACATTGTATTGCCAAATTTTTCGGAAAAATAAGGAAGCATCGCCTTCAAAACTCTGGGGTCAACCGGAGTGGTGGCAGCGTAGTCCATGTAGATTTTATTTCTCATGTTTTAAAAAGTATCTTAAAAATGGAACATTTTTTACAGGGATATTTTTTATTTAAAAAATAATAAATCTCTCGACCTCGTTTTTTGCTAAAGACGACTTCCATTTTTTCCAAAACTTTTAAATGATAGGAGATAGTTGGTTGGGTTAAGGAAAAATATTCGACAATCTTCCCAACTTTGTTTGGTGCTTTTTTTAATTGCTGAATTATCTTAGCCCGAGTGCCTTCGCTAATTAAACTAAGACATTTGGGGCAACTTTTTTCCTTTGGCATACCCCGTATATCAACTTGGCTAACGCAAAATCGAGGCGAGCCAGGTTGGTTTATAGTTAATTATTAATTGTTTCGATAAAGTTTTCATAATTAAGATTTGACTGATTTTGCGTAAGGCGAGCCGAGAGCCAAGTTGTATTACGGGGCATAAAAAAATATATAGATAGTAGTCTATATATTTTAGTAAATTTAAAACTCCTGTCAAGTC
>CAZWDF010000077.1:0-5957 GCA_964632335.1 uncultured Candidatus Saccharibacteria bacterium
AATAACTTTCTTGGAAATTTCTTCTTTTAACCCAGTTTTCTTAGCTAAAAATGGCTGGGTCAAGGAAAGCAGAATAGTAAAAATCAATAAAAATACATATTTAGTTCCCTCTAAGGCATTGATAAAAGCCAAAAGACTCAGAGGGACTAAAGCAATTGCCCAGTTTTGGAGAATCATCGAGCCGGCTCCTAAGGATTGACCGAAAAGAAAAATTCCGACTGTCTTTTTTTTAAAACTAACTCTTTCTTTGAATAATTCTTCTTTTACCTCCTTTGAGAAAAAGAGGGTTATTCCGGCCAGAAATCCGCCAATTCTCATCCAGATAAATCCTGACCAGAAAGGTTGAACCAAATAGACGAATTTAGCCATAAAAAAGGCTAAAGAAAATAAAAGGGCAGCTATTGCCGAGATTCGAAGGCTCTTTAAGGTAATAAATTTTTCTCTTTCTAAGGTAATAAAAATGCTCCCGGCGATAAGCAAAATAAAAGCCAATCCTTCTTTAATGCTAAAAATTTCTTTGCCAAAGAGACAGGTTAAAGAAAAAATAAATATGGGATTTAAACCGCCAATCGCCGGAACTATCCGAGAGGCCTCAAAAAAACGCAAACCGCTGCAGTACCAAAAAAGGGAATAGATAAAGAGGGCGCCCGAGGCGAGACTTAAAAGAATCTGTCCGAGGTCAGGAATTGAAAAGCCGATGAACGGAATCAAAATTAAAGCCAGAATTCCCAAAACTCCGACGTAGAAGGAATAAACTTTAGGGCTGGGAATTGGCCTAACCAAAAGGTACTTGTCGATTATGACAACCATCGCCGAAAAAAAATAGGATAAGATAGCAACTAAAGGCCAGGACATTTTTGAATTATTTCTTTAATCTTTAAAGTTCCCAATTTTTCTCCCTCCACAAATCCTTCCATGGCTGCTTCAGCCAAATACCCTTTTTCCAACCAGTCAAAAAGCCACTGATTTGTATAATTTGGGTTTTCTTGAAAAATTCCAAAACCCGATTTCAAAAGCCATCTCATATTAAATTCTTCTTGTGAGCCAATGGAAGAAGAAATGATGATTGGAATTCCTAAAGCAGAATAGAAAGAGAGTTCAGATGGTTTTGTCCACAAAATATCAGTTTTTCTCAATGCCTGATTGAATTTTTGAAAATAGCTCTTAATATCTTTTTCAAAAATTATTTCAGCGCAATGAGGCTTTGCCTCATTTAGCTCGATCTCCGCTAAATTTTTTTCAAAATATTTTTTAATTTTTTCTCTAATCCCGGCTGATAAAATAATTTTGATTTCACCTCTTTTAATTCTTTCTCTCAAACTTTTAACAATTTTGATTGCGATTTCTTTTTGGGCGCCGGCTCCTCCAACTGAAAACAGAATTGTTAATGGGTGGTCTGATTTTTCAGGTAATTTGCCCACTTTCTCCTCAATTAATGTTTTGTATTTTTCGAAATATCTTTTTTTGGGGTCTAAGTTTAAAAGTCTTAATCGTAAATCTTCTTTCAAAATTTCCAATCCGCCAGCTGGCGGATTCACGCCAATATTTTCTAAAGGCAGAGGATATCCAGTTAAAAAAATATTCTCCTTTTTCACTCCATAAAGTTTTAATCTTTCAACAACTCTTTCTGTCGGAGCAAAATATTTAATTTTGCTTTCCTTTGGATTTAAAGGTGCCCAGGTTCTGGAAATATCGGCATCGCAGACAACGCAAAAAATCTCGCCCGGATAATTAAAAAATTCAGCCATAAAGGCCGGCGGGAAGAAAGTAGTAATTAGGGGTAAGGGGGTTATTTTTAGTTTTTCAATTAAATCCTTTCCCCAGTCTTTCTTGAAGAAAAAGTAGATTTGTTTCAGATTGAAATTTGGTTTAGATAAATCTCTTTTGGGATAAAAGCCGAGAATTTTTTGAAATTTATCATAAATTGAAAAGGCAGTTTTGCCAACCAAAGGAATCCGGCTGAAATTCGAAATAAATTCATAAAATCTCCTCGTTCCCTCCCAAATTTTTCTATCTTTTTCTGGAATTCCTTGATAATCATTGGCATTAATAATCTCTCCTTTAAAAGCTAAATCCCGTAAAGGATAGGCAGTTCTTTGATGACCATAACCCATATTGACTGATATTACCCAGGCTTTTTGCTCCATATATTTAATTGTATCCTAATTTTAGTAATTTAAAAATTTTAGTTTTTGTCTTTCCTGCAATCGCCAAGTTATTAAACCCAAAATTAAATAAAGTAAGAACAACCAAACCCAGTGGACATTTTCTATAGATAAATGGGCAAAAGGAAACTTCGAAAACCAGTCAATTATACTGACGATATAAGTCAAAAAAAGCCAGGCTGGCAAAGAAAGAAGAAAACCCAATGGCCAAAATAAAATCGCTGAGAGCCCAAAGAGGAAAATCAAGATAGTGATTGGTGCTAAAAAGGGGACGATTAAAATGTTAATGACTGGCGAGATTAAAGAAATATAACCAAAATTATAAATTAAAATTGGCAAGGTAAAAATTTGGGCAGCCAAAGTGGCAGATAGAGTAGTTCTGATAGGAAAAACTTTAGGGTTTGGAATTTTCAAAAAAAACCTGCCCGAAAAAGCCGGCTGAAGATAAATCATTCCAAAAATCGCTAAGAAGGAAAGTTGAAATCCAACATCTAATCTTAGCAAAAGAGGGTTTTGAGCCAACATAAAAGTTGCCGCAAAAATGACCGGCCTTAAACCAGAAGAAAGACGACCGAAACATTGGGCTGTCAAAAATAGAGCTGCCATAATCCCTGCCCTAACTGCCGAAGCTGGAACGCCTATCATTAAAATATAGAGAAAAAGTAAAAATATTGTGAGATAAATGGCTTGATTTCTCCAGAATCCCAATGATAAGGCAAAAGCAAAAATTAAAAAAGTAATGATGGTAATATTCATTCCGGAAACGGCAGCAATGTGTCTGGTACCGGTAAAATTTAGTTTATCCTTCCATTCCTTTGATATTCTCCCCTCTTCGCCAAAAATTAAGGCCTCCAAAATCCCTTCTTGGGGCGGGGAAATAAAGCTGCGGCTGGCTGTTTCAAATTTATTTTTCAAGGAGAAGATGACCTTCATTAGAGGATTTCCAAAACCCGAGCCCATCAATTCTACTTCTGGAAAATTCACTATTGAATAAATTCCGTCTTTGGCTAAATAATCTTTGTAATTAAAATCTTCATAAACTGGCGGAGCTTCCAATTTTCCAGTAATTCTTAATTTATCTCCATATTGATATTCAGGATACCGATTGATAGTCACCAAAACCTTCCCATTTATATTTTCTGGTTTAACTGTCAGCTTGACACTTTTTTCTCTAATATCCGGCTCAGCTGCAACTAAGCCAATAAGAGTAATTTCTTTACCTAAATCATTTAATTTTCTTAATTCGTTATTCACAACTCCTAATTCGGCGATTTGATATCGCCAAATTCCAGCCACTAAAAATAACAAACAAAATCCGATAATTACGAATCCCGCCCTCTTTCTGAAATGCAAAGAGGGCGGGATGGAAATTAAAATTATCCCTAAAATTAAAAAAACCAGCATCAAAAGCTGGGGAATGTGAATAACCGAGTTTAAAAATATGCCTCCGATAAAAAAGAGGCAAAAATATAAAAAAATTTTTGAAACAGTCATTCTCCTATTTTATCTCACTTGGCAGATTTCAAAAAAGGGAGAGATAGCTTTTTGGATTTCTAATAAATATTCCTGAGGATAGGGTTTTATCTTTTCAAATTTTGGGTCAATTGTTTTTTCCGACCGGAAATTTTGGAGATAATATCTTTTTGCCCCACGAATCCATTTTGCCATTTCTATTACATCCTCTTTTTTATGTAAAGTAGGAACTATCGTACTCCTAAATTCGTAATCAACCTTACCTTCTTTTAAAATATCAATGCTTTTTTGGATTTTTTTAACGTCGGCTTTTGTCCCTGAAAAATTATTATATCTTTCTTTCGGTCCTTTTATGTCCATGGCAATATAATCAACTAATTTTTTGTCAATTAAAGTTTTTAATAATTTTGGGTCTGAACCATTGGTGTCTAATTTTACCGAAAACCCCATTTTTTTTATTTTTTTAATAAGGGGGATTAACCCTTTGGAGATTGTCGGTTCTCCTCCGCATAAAACAATACCTTCAATTAATTCTTTTCTTTCTTTTAAAAAATTAAAAAAATCTTTTTCTGAAATTTTTGGCTGATTTTTTATTTTTTCCGGCAAAACTAATTCAGAACTATAACAAAAAGGGCATCTAAAATTACAGCCGGTAAGAAAAACAGTGGCCGCAATGCGGCCCGGGTAATCAATCAAAGTTAATTTTTGAAAACCACCAATTTTCATTTAAGTTTTAGCTAATTCCAACTTTCTAATTTTGAACTCTTTTCGATCTTTGAACTCGGTTTGCTTCCCAACATTCCATTGCGCCAGAGGCCTAAGGTAGCCGACAATTCTTGAGTAAACTTCGCAGGGTTGCTTGATTGTGCATTTGGGACAGAAAAAGTGTTCGCCTTCTAAATAGCCATGAGAAGGACAAATCGAAAAAGTTGGGGTAATGGTAATGTAAGGAAGTTTAAAGCTTTCAAAAACCTTTTTTACTAATTTCTTGACTGATTCGGCACCTGGCATTCTCTCTCCTAAAAAGAGGTGGAGCACAGTTCCCCCGGTATATTTACACTGAATTTCATCTTGGAGTTTTAAGGCTTCAAAAATGTCATCGGTGTAATTAACAGGCAATTGAGAACTATTGGTGCAGTAAGGTTCTTTTTTTGTCCCCGCAGTAATTATATCAGGGTATCTTTCTTTATCTTTTTGAGCTAGACGATAGGCAGTAGATTCAGCTGGTGTGGCCTCTAAATTATAAATGTTTCCGGTTTCTTTTTGATATTTGACTAATTTTTCTCTCATAAAATCTAAAACTTCCAAGGCAAATTTTCTTCCCCTTTTTGAAGCGATGTTTTCGCCAATAAAATTCAAAAGGGCTTCATTCATTCCAACCAAACCAACGGTTGAAAAGTGATTGGCATAATATTGTTCTCTCATTTTCTTTACCCCTGATAAATAAAATCTGGAGTAAGGATACAAACCTTTTTCGATAAAATTCTCAATTGTTTTTCTTTTGATTTCTAGGCTTTCTTTTGCCAAATCCATTATTTTTGCCAATCTTTCAAAAAATTCCTTTTTTGTTTTTGAGAGATAACCAATTCTTGGCATATTGATTGTCACCACGCCTATACTGCCGGTATTAGCCCCGCTGCCAAACAGTCCTCCCCCGCCTCGATTGTAGAGTTCTCGCAAGTCAAGTTTTAACCTACAACACATTGAACGTACCTCTTCTGGTTTCATTTCTGAATTTATATAGTTGGCGAAATAATTTGTTCCATATTTTGCCGAGGCCTCAAAAATTCCATCAAAAGCAGGTTCATCCCAAGGAAAATCTTTAGTAATATTTATGGTTGGAATTGGAAAAGTAAAAACTCTTCCTTTCGCATCGCCTTCCAAATAAACTTCATAAAGTGCTTTGTTAAATATTTTCATTTCTTCTTCAAATTCTCCATAAGTTTTGTCTTGAGGTTTTCCACCAATAATTACTGGCTGTTTAGCAAAAACCAGAGAGGGCTTAAGATCTAAAGTAATATTGGAAAATGGATTTTGGAAACCCACTCGAGTTGACACCGACATATTAAACATAAACTCCTGAAGCGCTTGTTTCACCTGCTGATAATTCAGATTGTCGTATGTGATAAAAGGTGCCAATAAGGTGTCGAAATTAGAAAAAGCAACAGCACCCGCAACCTCTCCTTGAATTGTGAATATGAAATTAACTACCTGACCTAAAGCAGAGCGAAAATGTTTTGCCGGTTTAGATTCAACTTTTCCTGGCACTCCACCAAAACCTTTTAATACAAGGTCATATAAATCCCACCCGTCACAGTA
>CAZWDF010000078.1:0-5915 GCA_964632335.1 uncultured Candidatus Saccharibacteria bacterium
TTCTAACTCTTCCCTTATTTTTCTCCAGTCAAAGGTTCTAAACGTGTCCAACAGGGGGAGCTAAAAAAAATCGCCAAGCAGACGATTTTTTGATAGAATTGAGTTGCGAAAGAAGAAATTAACAAAAAGACTTTATGCACAACATTTCCAAGGGGAGAATAGGTGAACTTATTGCCATTTCCAAGTTTTTAGAAAAAGGATTTGAGATTTTTCAGGTTACCGTTGATATGAGAGGGGTTGATTTTATAGCTATTCCAATAGGTAAACAATTTAATAATAAATCTTTAAAAATTCAGGTAAAATCTATTCCCTCCATAAAAAACGCATTTAGAATTTCAAAGAATCCAATTCTAACAGATTTATATTTTTTCGTTGTCACAGATACAGAAGATTTTTGGATAATGCCTTTCGCTGTAGTTAAGCAAATTGTTAAAAAGATTAAACAAAATCCTAAGATAAAAGACGCAATGTTTCGTCTTGTCCCCAAACAATGGGAAAAGTTTTATGGTTTTAATGCGATTTCGGATATTATAAAGGCACAAAAGTTTTCATTTCATGCCAAAAGAACGGGAAAAATAGGAGAGAAAATTGGTGCTGGTTATCTGCTAAAAAATAACCTTGAGGTTTATGAATCATTATGTGATATAAAAGGAGTAGATTTAGTAATTAAGAAAGGAAACAAGCATTACGATTTGCAAATAAAGTATTCTTCGGATTCTTATGGGTTTAGAAATGTTCGTCAAACTCCTCCAAGAAGCAACTATTTATTTTTATTTATTAGAAGAGACTCTCGAGAATTTTTCGTTATTCCATCAACTATTGTCTGGAAAAATTCAAATAAATTTGGCGGAACTTATCTCAACTACAAATTGAGAGAAAAATATAAGGGATTAAATTTTCTAAAATAATAAAAACTGGATTTAATTCCTACAAAAAAGTAGTGAGTAGCAGAGAGGAGATAATGAATTTTAAGCTAAAGTATCTATAAAACAGGTTCTAACATCGTCCAGTCGGGGGAGCTAACAAAATCGCCAAGAAGGCGGTTTTTTGGTAGAATGGAGTAATTTAAAACAATAATATGAATAAGAAAATATATCTTGCAATTGCATTAGTTATTATTGTCGCAGGTGGATTTTTCGTCTGGCAAAAAGTTAAGTTAAAAACTACACTTAGCCAACCCTCGACATTACCTGAAATTACAAAAGAAGAACAACCAGTAAGTAAACATCCCTGGTCTCAATTTCATGGAAGCTACCTTCACACTGGATACGCCGAAGTTAAAGGTCCGGAAAAAGCTACTTTGAAATGGAAGTTTCAGCTGGGAACAATGGCGGGCGGCGATCCAAATAGTGTCGCAATTTCTTCCGATGGGACTATTTATGTTGCTGGAGCCGCAAGAATCTTTGCTTTAGATAAAAACGGAAAAGAAATCTGGTCCAAAAGCTATCAAGGTACCCAGGGACCGGCTTTGGCGGAAGACGGAACAATCTACTTTTTGGCACAAGACACGATTGTTGCCTTGGACAAAAATGGCAATGAAAAATGGAAATTTAAAACCAATGGAAATACAGGTTTTGGCCCGACCATAGGCCCGGATGGAACTATTTATCAAGGTAGTTGGGATAGTTATTTTTACGCGCTAAATCAAGATGGAACCTTGAAATGGAAATATAAAACAGGAGGGAAGGTTTCTTATCCGGCCAGTATTGATAAAAACGGGACAATTTACCTGGGAGGCGGTGATGCCCATGCCGGTCTTGATAGTAATCTTTACGCCTTTAATTCTGACGGAAGTTTAAAATGGAAATATGATACAAAAGCTATGCGGGTTGGTTCGCCAGCCATTGGCCCGGACGGATTGATTTATATTGCGGCCGCCCCTAGTTTGTTTGCCTTGGACTCCGCCGGAAATTTAAAATGGAAAAAAGGACCAGAAGTGAGTTTTAATAACATTCAAATTGCTTATGCCGCGGAGTGTGGCGCTCCGCCGCTTCCTGCTTGCGGTGGAGTCCAACCCCAAAATGGAGATATATCTCCATCATCGTCCGGCTGTGGCGCTCCGCCACTACCTCCATGCAGTGGTGGAACTCAATCTCAAAATGGAAATATGCTACCATCACCGGGCCAAGACGATATCGCGGGAATTATCACTCCGGCAATCGCTTCCGATGGGACAATCTATATTGGAAATGCTCAAGGAATTTTATCTGCCATTAATCCTAAAACTCAAGAAGTAAAATGGACCTATAAAACAGGCGTTGATCCAAAACAACCCGGCTTTTATGGTCTGCCAAGTTTTCCGCTGGTTGATAAGGAAGGAACAGTTTACTTTGGTTCGGTTGATGGCAAAATGTACGCGGTTAGCAAAGAAGGGACGCTTTTATGGGAATATCAAACAAGCGGGAAAATTACCGAAGCCTCGCCCGCTTTTGGTTCAGATGGCGTACTTTATTTTACTTCTCTAGACGGCTATTTATATGCGATAAGGGATTGATTTTATGAAAATTAGCCACGGTTATAAATAAAGTCTTAAACTTGAAAAGAGTTTAAAGTATTGGCATCGACTAATAGGTCTCGGCATCGTCTAGTCGGCGGAACAGGATAAAACTTGTAAATTTGATTCTAACTCCGGAAAATTCTCCCAAAACCAAGTTCTAATATTGGACCATCCTCGGAGCAAACAAAAATCGCCAAGTAGGCGGTTTTTTGATAAAATGAAAGGAGATAATTAATAAATTGAAAATATGAGCCAAATAAAAATCAGGGGGACCAGACAGAAAATAAAAAATAATACGAAATACTCCATACCTTTTAAAGACAATATTATTAGAGTCGAGGCGCCAGCTCATAAGACAAAACGACATTTAAAATTTTGTATAGATTTTCTTTTGCCTAAGGGAACACCGATAGTAGCTGCTCGTTCCGGGACAGTGATTGCTTGCCAAGATAGATATAAGCGGTCATACAAATTCCCTAAATTTGCAGGAAGAGGGAATTTTATAATTATCCGTCATACTAACAGGGAAACTAGTATCTATGTCCACCTTAAGCACCGTTCAATCAAGGTAAAAAAAGGTCAAAAAGTAAGGAGAGGACAAGTTATAGCCTTAAGTGGCCAGGTTGGTTTTGCTACATATCCTCATTTGCACTTCGGTGTGTATCGAGGAGTACGCGGGAAGGGAGGCGTCAGTATTAAAGTACCCTTCGATAAGAAGTATAAGGCTCCCGAAATACCTCTGCACATTGCAGAAGATTTGGGTAAATATCTATAGGAGAATTGGAATTTTAAAGGTGATCTAAATTTCTAATCAAAGAAAGCCCATCGCTGGGCAATTTTTATTTTAGCTTGAACCCTTTTAAAAAATAAGTTATTCTGAAAGAGAAAAATATGTTTTTATCAGAAATAATTAAAAAATTGCGTTTGGTTAATATAAAAGCCTACTTTAAAGATTGTTTTAAAAAAGAAGAAGGGGTTATCCACCGATGTGATGTGAATAACCCCTTTTTTGTGGCGGACGCAAGGCTTCAAAGTATCAAGAAGTCCAAGTGTCCAAGTCTTCGAGGTTCTACTTACTGCGGGAGAAACCCAGACGCCGAGCCATCGTACGAGTACGCACCGTCGAACCAGTCCGCGCCGAACCCAACCCCGCCATCGTGGAAGCGGAAGTAGGGCGCGAGCGAGACGCCGCCATCAGCACCAGGAGCGTATTCGTCGCCAGCGCAGTCAATCCATAGATCGTCGTAAGAGACGAGCCGTTCGGGATGTGTCAAAAGCATGCACCCGATCTCGAATGCGCCGAGTCCGAACTCGTTAGCCGTGAAGACTTCACGAGCCCGACGGACGCTGCGACCTCTGTGGCGGAGACCGAACTGGGCAGGAACGACCAGAATGTCGTAGTCCTTTTGCTGATAACCCAGCACTTGGAGCTTCTTTGCTGTGCGCTCGTGCTGACGGAGATATTGTTCTCCGAGTTTGCCTTCGCGCCAGTTGTAGAACTTGCCCTTGTGCTGTTGTCTAATCAGCTTCAGCACTTTCTCCACTGCTTCGCCGTAGGTCTTAGCGACCTTCTGCCATCTCGGGATAGCGAACCATCCTTCGGCATTGGGCGGAAGCGGCTGTTCGGCGAGTTTCTCATCAGCAAAGCCGATGCCAGGAATGAGCTGACGCAGGATGTTGGTCTGTGTCGTGATTCTCTTGACTTTGTAGCCTTCAGGATACATGTAGTCGGACTCCCTTTCCTCGTCGGCGAACTGGTTGGACACCGAGTACTTCTTGATAGAAGCCACGATATCTGCTTGGAACTCGTCGCCATTCTCGATGAGCTTTTGAAGCCCATCCTTGTCGAGGCCGACCTCCTTGAGAGCTTTCTCAGCGGCGTCCTCGACAAACCTCTTGAACTGTTTTTCTTGACCTGACGTGATCGATTGTATCGTCATCGTCACACCTCCTTTATATTTGTCCGATTCGTCCGGACTAACGACTTATCTCTTTATGAGACGAGCATTTTAGAAACCCCACCTTTAGGGGCGTCCAAAACGCTCGTCTCATAGTTTGAACCTCGTTTTTCAAAGAACTTTTATAACACTACAGTTATAGCAATTTGTCAAAAAAAGTCAAGTTTCTATAGTCTTTGAAGTAAATTGTCTTTAGAGAAATAGTGAGTTGAGGGATAGGGTAAAATATGATAACCTATTATTAGGCTCGTGGACTCAAATCCGGGATATAAATATACTCATTTTGTCTTTGAAGTATAGTTCTAACATTGTCCACGATGCGGAGCTAAATTCTATAATATAATGCATGATATAATTTAATAGGTTACCCCAACAGGAGCTAATTTAAGATCCTTATAAAACCTCTTAATTTCCAACAATTTTTCCTTCATCATCGCCATATACTCCCTATTTTCCAGAATTAAGATGAGTTTTCTAAATATTGTTGAACTGGGGAGCTAACAAAAATCGCCAATCAGGTTTACCCCGTAGGAAGTTTCACTTTCCTTCTGGGGCGGTTTTTTGATTTGACAAAAAATTAGAATTATTATATTCTAGATTAGAAGTTTTTATCTTAATAAGGAGGTAAATCAAGATGGATTGGGAGATTAAAGATTTAGCTGGAAATATAATAGGTACAGTTGAAGAGGCGTCAATAGGTTCTGGTCCCATGGGTTGTTTATTGCTTCTGTTTATATTATTACCGCTGATTTTATTCCTCTTCGCATTGTTTTATCCTTTGTATCTCGTGATTGAATTAATTCGATGGATAAGGAAATAAAGCAAAAAATAATGAGTTTTTAAGACCATTCTAATAATTGGTAGATAAATAATTATTAAGGATGGTCTTTTTATTTAAAATAGGTTTTTACATCATTGTCCCGCCATCGTGCGAGAGGCGGTTTTTTGGTAGAATGAGGAAAAGATAAAAACCCACAATAAGCTATTGAAATTACTAAAAAATTAAACTAAAATACAATAATAAATAATTAATAAAGTTCAATGTTTACCAAAAGACAAGAGGCAGAAATCATTACAGCAATAAAAGGAAGGGGAGAGGTTCCGTTGAAATATAATTATGTTCCCGAAAAAGGTGCTGAGGCATGGAACAATATTGCGATAATGAGGCAAGACCCAAAAGTAAGAGGAATAAATAGTATTGAAGGAGCTTTATTATCTAACAAAGCAAGTAGTTTCTTAGCTCCCTATAAAGACTTTAAAAAGATTAATATTATTGATATCGGCTGTGGAAACGCCTATCCAGTGTTTCCTTTAATGGATAGATTAACTAAGAATAAAGTAATTGTGAGATATGTTCCTATTGATATAAGTGAAACAATGATAGGAATAGCTACTAAGAATGTAAGAAAATGGTTCCCGAAAGTTGAAATAGTCCCGCATATTATAGATTACGAACTTGG
>CAZWDF010000079.1:0-5898 GCA_964632335.1 uncultured Candidatus Saccharibacteria bacterium
CGGAGAAAGGAAAAGCAGTCCACAGCACAGATGGCCTTACCGAGTTGGACGAGGATGTGGAATCTGAACTTGCAGCCTACTGCCAGCACGACGTATATCTCTGCGAACGGATTTTCGAGCGGCTGGCGATCAATTACCCCACCAAAGAACTCCGCCTGATCGACATGACGCTCAAGATGTACACCCGCCCGGTGCTTGAGCTTGACAAGAACATGCTGCTCGACGCCATCGAGGAGGAGCGGGAGCATCGGGAAGGGCTGCTGACTAAGCTGGGATTGAAGGAAGAAGTGTTGGCATCAAACCAGCAGTTTGCCAGTGCGCTGAGAAGCCTCGGCGTTATACCCCCCACGAAGAAGAGCAAGACCACTGGCAAGATGACGCTGGCGCTGGCCAAGAATGACGCCCTCTTCCAAGCCCTGCTCAAGTCTGATAACGAGGATGTCGCAGCCCTGTGCGAAGCCAGACTCAAAGTCAAGTCCACCACCGAGCGCACCCGGGCGCAGCGGTTCTACGACATCGCCACCCGAGGCAGCCTGCCCGTCCCCCTGAGTTACTACGGGGCAGCGACAGGACGCTGGACTGCCAGCAAGGGCAGCGCCATCAACATGCAGAACTTGAAACGCGGCAGCTTCCTGCGCAAGGCCATCATGGCCCCGAAAGGCTACCAGTTGGCTGTGGGTGACCTGTCTCAGATCGAGCCGCGTGTGCTGGCGTGGCTGTCTGAGTACGAGGAACTGCTGGCAATCTTCCGCGCCAAGGGTGATCCGTACGCCCAGTTCGGGGCGCAGATGTTCGGCATCCCCGGCATGACCAAGGACAGCCATCCGGTCGAGAGACAGTCTGCCAAGTCCGCCCTGCTGGGCGCAGGCTACGGGCTGGGGTGGGCAAGCTTTGCGCAGCAGCTTCTGGTTGGCTTCCTCGGGGCCCCGCCGCTGCGCTATTCCAAAGACGATGCCAAGAAGCTGGGCGTGACGATGGATTCCATACGGTCTTTCATCGAGAACGACGACTATGTCGCCCGGATGCGGGAGATACCGCACACCTGCACCGAGCAGGAACTCCTGATTCACTGTGTCGCAGCCAAGGCCATCATCGACAAATACCGCGCTGCAGCATGGCCGGTCAAATCTTTCTGGGCCTTGATGGAGGAGTTGCTGGTTCGATGCCTTGCGGGGGGTGAGGAGATCGTGTATAAATGCCTTACCTTCCGAAAGGAGGAGATTGTGCTGCCCAGCGGCATGAGCATCCTTTACCCTAATCTGCGTCAAGAGAAGGATGAAAAGGGTGCAAAAAGATGGGTGTATGGGCCGGAGGCCACGCCCCTGTACGGTGGGAAGATTACCAACAACGTGGTGCAAGGGACTGCCCGCGTTGTGATGACTGACGGAATGCTGCGAGTATCCAAAAGGTACTTCGTGGCCGGAACTGTTCACGATGAGCAGATCGCTGTTGTACCTGACAGCGAGGCGCAGGAGGCTTTTAAGTGGATGATTGCGCAGATGACTAGGGAGCCGAGTTACATGCCGGAGATACCTCTGGCCGCTGACGGTGGTGTTCACCGTAGATATGGACTTGCGAAAAACTGATGACTGATACCGTTCTGATTGACTATGCCGAGCCGCTGATGAAGATCGAGCGGCTGGCTAAAGAGGTGCATGACATGTGCCTGCACGCAACGCTGGCAGAGGCAGAGGAGAAGGCGTTGGAGCTGACCGCAGAGGCCCGCATACTGACGCAAACGCTCCGCCTCATGCAGAACAAATAACCACAGGAGAAGTAGATGGACGACAGGATTGCCATACAGTTTGAAGCATTCCACAACGAGCACCCGTGGGTGTACCGGCGGCTCAAGGACTTGGCGCTGGCGATCAAGCAGACAGGGCGCGATCACTACGGAATGAAAGCACTCTTCGAGGTGCTGCGCTTCGAGCATGCGCTAGAGACAAACAAGGCGGACGGACTTAAGCTGAACAACAACTACACCGCCTTGTACGCCCGCAAGCTGGGGCAGGAGGTGCCGGCACTGGAGCACTTCTTCAAGTACCGGGAACGCAAACCGCGCTGGAGAAGCGGGCAAGTTACCTTCATTGGTGACAGCGCCGCACGAGAGGTGGATGCATGGGACAGACACATTAACTAGGAGAAGCAGATGGACTTGCCAAAGAAACTCAAAGTCGGTGACCGGTGGTACTCGGTAGAGATTGTTGAGACCATGCAGCGCCGCGCCCAGATGGGCTGCGTGTACTACGGCACTGGGGAGATCGAGGTTGCCATCAAGAGCAACACCACCAACAAGCCGTACACAAAAGCAGAAGTCAGCGACACCTTCTGGCACGAGCTAACTCACGCCATCCTCTACGACATGGGCAGCAGCCTGTACAAGAACGAGAAGTTCGTCACACGTTTTGCAAACCGCTTAGCCAAAGCAATCAACACAGCGAGGTTTTAATATGGTCGAAGAAGTTTTTGACGATGGCGAAGAATTAACGCCGGAACAAAAAGCCGCATTTAAGGCGCTTATGTTTGGAACAGGAGTGCTCAAGATATCCCAAACAAAAGACGGTAAGGTTGAGGTTGGACATATCCCGATCTACGACATGTTTCAACCTCCAAAGGATCCCCAGTGAAAAAACCAGCATGGTCACACTCCTCCCTCAAAGACTTTGAGGGCTGCCCCCGCCGATACCACGAGGTCAAGGTCTTGAAGAACTACCCGTTCAAAGAGACCGAGGCCACGATCTACGGGAACCAAGTGCACGAGGCGTTGGAGTTGTACATCAGAGACGGCAAAGAGATTCCCCCTGAGTACGCCCAGTTCAAGGATGTGGCCGATGCCATGATCAGCAAGCCCGGGAGAAAGCTGGCTGAGTATGAGATGGCGCTGACGGCTGACCTCAAGCCAACCAACTGGAAGTCGTCCGATGTGTGGGTGCGCGGCATCGCTGACATCTTGATCCTTGACGACGAGAACCTGACCGCTTGGGTGGGCGATTGGAAAACCGGCAATAACAAATACCCTGACCGAGATCAGCTTGTGCTCATGTCGCTGATGATCTTTGAGCACTTCCCCCATATCCGCAAGGTGAACTCGGCGCTGCTGTTTATTGTGAAGAACGACATGGTCAAGATGTCCATGACGCGAGATCAAAAAGATGATTACTGGTGGCGCTACCGTGAGCGCACAGCGCGGCTTGAGGCATGCTTTGCCAACGAGGTGTGGAACCCAACCCCAACTCCCCTGTGCGGATGGTGTCCTGTCACCACCTGCGAATTCAACTCGAAACACTAGGAGGTCATCATGACTCAAACCAACGGCAAGCGTGATTACAAACACGCCTACAAACTGCAGAAGCAAAGCGGCGAGACCGAAGACCAACTGGAGCGCCAGAAAGCCCGCAGGCTCTACGACAAAAAGGGTGTCGACCGCAGCGGCAAGGACATCGACCACAAGGTGCCGCTACGCAAGGGTGGCAAGACAAGCCCGGGTAACCTGAGACTGAGAAGCAAGAGCGCCAATCAAGGCGACAACAAATAAGGAGAAGCAGTGGAGATCATAGAGAACAAGGCGCTGCTGTTTAGGACGCGCAACCCCCAGAAGTACAGCATCATCCCCAAGCACAAGGTACGCCCTGTCGATGGTGGGTACGAGGTCGCGGTCTACTGGGGTCTTGACGAGGCGCGGGTGCTGCGCAATCTGGGCGTCAAAGACGTACCTTCACCGATAACCAAACGCTACGACTGGCCCGGGCGCTACAAGCCCATGCAGCACCAGATCGAGACGGCGGCATTCCTCACCATGCATCGCCGTGCGTTTGTCTTTAGCGAACCCGGCACCGGCAAGACGCTCTCGGCACTCTGGGCGGCGGACTACCTGATGAAACTGGGCAAGGTTAGGAGAGTTTTAATTCTCTGCCCACTGTCGATCATGCACAGCGCATGGATGGGAGACCTCAACAACAGCATCCTGCATCGCAGCGCCGTCATCGCACACCACCCGAAAGCAGCGCGGCGCATCGAGATGATTCAGCAGGACTACGAGTTCGTCATCTGCAACTACGAAGGGCTGAACCTGATCGCCGACGAGATCAAGGCAGATGGACGGTTTGACCTAGTCATTGTTGATGAGGCCAACGCATACAAGACCAACACCACCCGGCGCTGGAAGTCGCTCAACTCTATCCTTGCTCCGACCACATATCTGTGGATGATGACCGGTACCCCGGCCTCGCAGTCTCCCGTAGATGCGTACGGTCTGGCCAAGCTGGTCAATCCCGAGGGCGTGCCCAAGTTCTTCACTGCGTGGCGCGACAAGGTGATGAACAAAATCACCATGTACAAGTGGGCCCCCAAGGCTACAGCCAAGGACGATGTGTACGCTGCCCTGCAGCCCGCTATCCGCTACACCAAGGCTGAGTGTCTGGACTTGCCGCCTGTGGTCACCATGACTCGGGAAGTGGAGATGTCGCCGCAGCAGGCCAAGTACTACAACCAACTCAAGACCCAGATGCTGATTCAGGCAGCAGGGGAGACCATCACGGCGGTCAATGCCGCCGCTGCGATGAACAAACTCCTACAAATATCTTGTGGTGCAGCCTATACGGACGACCGGGAAGTTGTGGAGTTTGACGCGTCGCCCCGCCTGTCGGTACTGGAGGAGGTGTTGGAGGAGACAGACCGCAAGGTCATCATCTTTGCGCTGTACCTGAGCGTGATCGAGGCGATCAGCAGCCACCTGACGAAGAAAGGCATAAGCAACGAGCAGATTCACGGCGGCGTCACAGCCACCAAGAGGGCGCAGATCATCCACCGGTTCCAGAACGATCCAGAGCCGCGTGTGCTGGTGATGCAGCCCCAAGCTTCTGCCCACGGGATTACCCTAACTGCCGCAGATACGGTTGTGTTCTATGGTCCGCTGCTCAGCGTTGAGCAGTACACCCAGTGCTGTGCCCGGGCAGACCGCAAGGGCCAGACTTCTGACAAGGTGACCGTGGTGCACATTCAGTCCAGCCCGGTGGAGAAGCGCCTGTTCAAAGCCCTTGAGCAGAAGGTGAACGATCACTCACTTCTGACCGAGATGTTCAACAACGTGATCAGTGAATAAAGGAGTTGCACGCCGCCAAAAAATCTGTAAACTGTCCAACCCTAGACAAAAAACACGGAGAAGCAAATGACCGATACTGAGAGTGAAAGCGAGACGATCCCACTGGATCGGCTGGCAAAGATTTACAGAAAAATCCGAAGCGAGATCACCACGCTGACTCAGGAGTACGACACCAAGGTGGAGGCTCTGAAAGCTCAGCAGGAGGAGATCAAGAACGCCATGAAGGACATGATGAAGACGATGGGCGTCACGTCTGTCCGCACGGCGCAGGGCACGGTGGTGCTGTCCATGAAGACGCGCTACCACACCCAAGACTGGGACTCATTCAAGAAGTTTGTCGTTGAGCACGATGCAGTTGATCTGCTGGAGAAGCGCATCGCTCAGGGCAACATGAGTCAGTTCCTTGAAGAAAATCCGGGGCTCGTACCGCCCGGGCTGAACTCCTTCTCGGAGTTTGAGATTTCGGTACGCAAACCTTCCAATTGAAAGAAATGTCATGAGCAATATCGCACTATTCAATTCCGCAAAAGCACCCGCATTCGTCGCAAACGCAGAACTGTCTGAAACCACGCTGGCTTTGGCTGGTGGTGTATCCGGCCCCGGCGTAAAACGCATCTCCATCAAGGGTGGCGTGTTCCGTCTGGTCGCAGGCGGCAAAGAGATGGCAAGCATCGAGGATCGTCATCTGGACGTGATCGTGGTTAAAGCTGCCCCCAAGGTCAGCCGCATCTTCTACGCTGGGAAATACGACAAGGATGCAGCGGCTGTAGCGCCGGACTGCTGGAGCAATGACGGGG
>CAZWDF010000080.1:0-4449 GCA_964632335.1 uncultured Candidatus Saccharibacteria bacterium
TGTTGCCAAGTAACGCAATACCACCCCCGCTACCACTTTCATTTTCATTCACCTCCCTGCCTCTTTGAATGTTTGCCCGTCTTCTTGTTGGCGGCTTTCTTGGTGCCCGCCTTCTTGCCGGCTTTGGTCTTCCTCTCCGCCCGCTCCCTCAGGAAGTCGCTGGACGGGAGCGTCAGAACTTCGGGGTCCAGCCCGTAATGTTCGGCGACCGCCTCGTTCACGAACTGGTCCCATCCCATTCCCATCTTGGCCTTCAGGTCGTTGAGTAGCCCGAGGCCTTTCTCCGTGGTCCTCGCGCTGTAGACGTAAGACTTCTCCTTTGACATTCTGCACCTCCTATGCCTTAATTATGGCGCGTATTCGGCGATTCGTACATGGCGGTCGGGGGCGACTGCGGGCGTCTGGGGGCAGTGGGGGGCGGCGTGGGTTGGATGGGGAAGGCGAAGGCTACCATGACTCTATTTCTGAGCACCAACCCTCATATTTATATGGTGTTGGGGACTTTATTGCCTGTTGGGTCACGTTCTTGCACTGAATTCCGATAGGGTTTATAATACCTCTAAAATATTTACATAAGACATATGTCATACTTATTTGAAGACAAAGACAACGAATTCAATAGGGTATCCGACTTTTTATCTCTCCTCGAAAAACACCAACAAGATGTGCCTAACAAGTTGAAATTAAAGCCTGGCTCTAAACCCATTATTTGGTTCAGAGGATTAAAGAACATCGCCCACCCGCTAATCCCGTCCCTCCATAGACCTGAATGCAAGATTAAAGACGAAGTCTATCTCATGAATGTTTTTAAGCAGAATGCTCATACGTTATTATCTCAGATTCCCCTTACGGAGTGGGAATGTATGTTTCTCATGCGCCACCATAAATCGCCTTCGCGCTTACTTGATTGGACTGAAAATCCGCTGGTTGGTCTGTACTTTGCCGTTTGTCAAAGTGAGCAAGATAAACACAAAGATTCCAATGGCGTTCTCTGGTGTCTCCTCCCAACTCGATTGAACCATTTTGCTATCAAATGGCCTCTTGATGACAACTCCCTGCCAATGCTCAGTGGAGAACCAACCGAGCGTAGTCGAGGTTCAAGCGAGACACTTCCATTATATTCGCCTTCCAGTTTGAGAGACTTCACAGGTCCTTCACCTCTCCTGCCTGTTGCTGGAATATGTCCTCGCACCAACTTACGAATGCAAATCCAAATGAGCGTTTTTACTCTTCATCATGCTGATAAAAAACCTATCGAGGATATCGAAGGCGGCGCCCTTGTGTGGCGATACAAAATACCTCATGGAGCTAAACAATCCTTGCATCAGGAACTTAGACGACTAGGAATAATGGAAGCCACTCTTTTCCCGACGCTAGATAATATCGCCGCAGAAGCTGCTGGCCTTGTGGGGAGTGAATAATGCCGCGTTTTAAAATGTATCCGTTGAAACCAAATAACATATTACAGTTATACGAATGGAAGGACGAAATTGACCTTGACCCACCCTACCAGCGTCTTGCGATTTGGGATGAATCTCAGCAGCGATTGTTCATCGACTCCATACTCAATGGTTTCGATATCCCTAAACTATATTTTTATCAGATACCGCCTAATCCTAGTAAACCTAGCAAATATCGATATGCCGTAATCGATGGCAAACAGCGTATGTTTTCCCTATGGCGATTCATAGAGAATGACTTGCGATTAGCCAAAGGCTTTGTCTTTTATGACGATGTGGCCATAAGAGCCGGAGGGGCCAGTTACGACGATTTAATGGCCAACTTCCCCCGACTGCGCGCTCGCTTCGATAGTTTTGACTTGCCGGTCACCGTGGTCCAAACAGATGACGAAAACTTCATCGACGACCTTTTCTCTCGTCTCAACGTCCAAGAATCTCTCAGCGCTGGCGAAAGAAGAAATGCTCTCGGAGGCCCGCTGCCCTTCATTATTCAAAAAATTGGCCTGCATCCCTTCTTCACACATTCAATCCGAATAACCAACAAGCGCAGGCAACACTTTGACCTTGCCGCGAAGTTCTTGTATCTTACCCGAGTCAATGCCATCGAATCTACCAAGAAAAAGATACTTGATGACTTTGTTACGACATTTCGCAAATACCGCGACGCAAAAGCCCCTCAAGCATCGGATAAGGAACTACAGTCTCTTCAATCCAAGACAACTATAATTTTGGATGGGATGAAATCATTTTTTGAATCCAAAGACTCTTTACTCGGCAGCCAAGGAAGAATTATTCTCTATTTCCATATCTCCCGAATATGTCAACAGCTTAACAAAGAGCTGCCTTTTACCAGGCAGATGTTGGCGCAATTCAATGATGAACTCATTGCGGCCCGTAAGAAGTCGCAACGACTCGCTACTGGGGCGACAAAAGAACCCATGTCACATCTTGAGGAGATACTTGTATTTTTTGACCGCGAGAAGCAATCACCAAACGATGCTGGGGCCATAAAGAGGCAGTACGACTACATGAGCGAGTATCTTGCCGCCGCCTTTAAGGTAAAACTTCCAGCTTATGATGGATAGTCAATAGTTCTTTACCTTTAACGGCTATTTTCAAGGGCTATTTTTACTGACTTCGCCACCGCAGTGGCCAGTTTCACCGGAACCGCGTTCCCCAACTGCCTAGTTATGGTTGACCATGCTCCTTTGAATGCCCACGTGTCCGGGAACGTTTGTAGTCGAGCGCACTCCCTCACGGTGAAGTACCTCACCCTTCCGTTGCCATATCGCAGCATGTTCTCGCCGCCACCAATTCCATGCACACCCGCCTTTAACGACTTGGCTGGCCAGGTCAATGGACTGCCAGAGTGTCCTCTATACCTTCTCGCTCCGGCGATGCGGACGTGCTGCATGACCTCGGCGTCGTCACTCCCGAAGTCAGGCAAGCCATTTATTGCCGCCTCAATAGTCACCCAAGCCTCTTTATCCGAAGACGGCTCTGTTTTCGTCACGTCTTTCCCAGCTTTCCCCTGCTTCATCAACAGCGTTTCTTTTGAGTGTGTCATGGTTGGGAAATTCCAGTTTACCCTCAAGTCCCTTCTGAACCCGACTATGAAAACGCGCTTACGTACCTGAGGCACTCCATAGTCGGCTGCGTTCAGGACCTTAAAGGACACTCCATAATCGGCATCCTTAGCCCTCCCCCCCATGGTCGCCGAACGTAACCGTTCAAAGTGTTCTTGCCATGTTTGCCCGTCACCAGCCGCATTCCAAGGATGTGACAATTGCAGGACTATGTATTCCATGTGGCTTGCCATCTTGCCGTTAATTAAGCCATTCACATTTTCCAAGAGGAATGCCTTCGGCTTAATGGTTGCCAGCGCATTGGCGAATACAGGAAACATATTCCTATCGTCCTCAACCCCACGCCGTCTCCCGCCATTGCTGAATGGCTGGCAAGGGATGCCCGCAGCAAGCAAATCAATTTCCCCATAGTTATGGAGGTCAGTGGATTCAACCCAATCGTGAATAGTAGGCCAATGTGAGACTCCTGGAATTGCTTCATTTCTACAATTATGAAGCAATGTTTCATAGGCATTGTCATCCGCTTCAACCAGCAGTTGATGTTCAAATCCAGCTAAATGAACTGCTAATGCCAGCCCACCAGCACCGCTGAATAATTCAATTGACCTCATCAAGTCTCCAAGAACTTCCTTATTTCGTCTTCAATCATGGCGGGGTTCTTAAGTTCGCACTCCCAGATGACAAGGCTCTCCCAGCCCATGTGCCTAACCCTTTCTTCATTCTCTAAGTCTCGTCGCCTATTCTCATCCAGTTTTGGAACCCAGAAATCTTGACGTCCCTTTGGCAATCTTGCCAACGTGCAGTTATCGTGACGATGCCAAAAACAGCCATGTATCCAAATTGCCTTCTGCTTACCTGGAAATGCAAAATCAGGTTTGCCTGGCAATTTGGCGTACTGCAACCGATAGTGATAACCCATCTTCTTTAAGACCCCGCGAACCTGTAACTCAGGCTTGGTATCACGCCCTTTAACGAGCTTCATGCGTTGGCTTCTTTCTTCAGGGCTAAGCGTATCTATTGGACTTGGTGTGTACTCTCGTCGATGCATTGGCATCCTACCTTGGCAACCTTTTGACTAATTATAACCTTAGTGCTAATTCAAGGCAAAGGATATGACCTTCAAGGAATCAGGGCGATATTCCCTCCTGCCGCTATGGTCTTTCCAGTAACCCAGCCCCTATATATGTTGCCCGCCTCGCGTGGACATGCCCCACAAGCGCCACGGCGCAAAACGGGGCTGTCCGAGGCTGGGGCAGGCGCGTGGTCCGACCGGGCCAGAACGGATGAGCTGACCGGGCCTTGAAACTTTAGTTTCGACACCGTCGGACTTGGAACTTTGGTTCCGACACCGCCAGCCTCGCCGGTAGGTCCGCAGGTTATCCGCCAGGGTCTGGCAAAACCCG
>CAZWDF010000080.1:4459-5842 GCA_964632335.1 uncultured Candidatus Saccharibacteria bacterium
ACTGCCAGAAAAACAATCCGAGACTGTCCGAAAAAAATTATGGCGGCGCGTCGCTGGGGGGCCACACGGCACCGCTTTTCGGGCCGCGCTCAGCCTGAGCTTGCAACCTGCGAGTTATGGGTCCCCGTTCAGAACGGATGTTCTGAATTGGGGGCGGCGCCGGCAGGCAGGGGAAAAAGAGGATGGGGGTAAGGCTCGCCGATATGGGGGCGAAGTCTGAACCAAAGTTTCGATACCGCCGGACTTGGAACCAAAGTTCGGAGGCAAGCAAAGAAAAAGGCCGTCATCGGACGGCCCACGCTTTCCGCGCCATACACACCCGTTCAAGGCGGCTCTCTGGTCCGGTGCCTTTGGTCTTCGGACCTTCAGTATCTAGGTTAGGCGTAGCGTAGCGAAGCCGGGACTCGACGCCCCGTCGAGGCCCTTATACGTTACCTGGTTTCTTTAAGTAGAACCAAATCGGTCTCGGCTTGTACGGATTGAGTCCGGTCGGTTCCGGCCCAAAAACGGCTCAGTTGCGCGGTCATTCTCGCAACTCCCACAGGGCCACGGGGCAGGCGGCCCAGCCCAGCCGGCAGTCGAGGTATTGCCTGTGGTGCGACAGGCAGCTCCCCCTCCGGTTCGGGCCACCCCGCCAGTTGAGGCACGCCCTCGGCAGGAACCTGGGGACCTTCGCCCTGCGCGGGAAAACCTTGCCGAACTCCGGTCCGCGCCTCCAGGACTGCCGCGAGAACCGCCGGCTCAGGCCCCGCAACCCGGCCCGGTCGGGGGCGACTGTCGCCTTCGGCTCCAGCCATCCGGCGTCCCAGAAGGCCATCAGCGCCGCCCTCATCCTCTTCAGGCTCAGACCGGTCCTCGAATAGCGGCAGGCGCTCAGCGGCACCTTCAACTCCGGGTAGACCCAGACATTCGCCGCCAGGAGTTCGGCCTCGAGGGCGAAGCCGGACCTGGGAAAGGCATGCCTGACCCTGCGCCTGACCTTTGGCCCCAGCGCCATGCCGAGGCCGATGTCGAGCGTGGGGATTGATTGCCTCATCTTTGCCGCTTCCCCCTCGGCGGTATCTCGTCCAGTCTGAGGGCCTCGAGGCCCTCGCCGGACTGGTTCCTCAGTCTCCCTCGCCCTAGTTCCGCCTTCTGCCGGGCGGTCAGGTTCCTCTTGCCCCCGCATTTCGGGTATCCGGTGCAGCCCCAGAAGTAGTCGTACCCGCGCCTCACGGCCATCGGTCTCCCGCATCTGGGGCACACCGGCGCTGTCACTTGCCTGGCTTCCCCCTCGCCGCCTTGCCGTTCCCCCTCATGGCCATGAACCGGGCGAGGCTTTGCTGGATTTCGCCCCCGGATGGGGCCAATGGCTTCTTGGCTTCTGGCATGGTCACCCCCTCC
>CAZWDF010000081.1:0-5817 GCA_964632335.1 uncultured Candidatus Saccharibacteria bacterium
TGGATCGCCAGCCCCTGCGCGATCTCGGTCAGTGCCCCGAGCGCCTGCGCCGTGCCGGCCTGCGCGCTCGCGGCTGCGAGAATCGCCTGCTGCACGAGATCGGGTGCGATCTCCTCGACGATCTGGAACAGGTTCTCGAACGCCTTGATCTGCTCGTGGTCCTTGAGGAACGTGGCGAGTTGATCGCGGGTCAGGCCCAGCGGCGGGGTGTTCCGGCCGGCCACGCTAGACCTCCAGCGGCTCTAACTGAGCCTCAAGGCGCACGAACGACAGCTGCGCATCACTCGTGCCGCGGAACCGCTGCACGCGCCAGTTGCGCATGAATCCCTGCCGCGTCCAGAGCAGCCGCTTGGCGCGGTTGCCGATGGTGCCGGCGCTGATGGTGCGATCCTGGCTCCAGGCCATGCCGTCGAGCGAGTAGGAGGTGCTGATGTTCGGCACCGCGCCGAGCGCCATGCGGCCCGTGAGCGCGACGAGTTCCATCGAGTTGAAGATCGCGCCCTTGCTCTCGTTGTAGACGATGATCGTGCCGAACTCCCACCGCACCACCTGGCCCCAGTGGCTGCTGACCGTGTCGGTCAGGTAACCCACCGCGCCGCTCGACGGATCTCCCACGAGCCAGCGGTTGTAGCACCACACGAAGTTGCGGGCGCGGTACTGCGCAAAGTCCACCGTCGATGTGGTGAGCGTGAACCAGATGTACTGCTCGAGCTGCTGCGAGGCGGCTGCGTCGAACACGATGGTGCAGTCGGGCAGATGCACGTACAGGTGCTGATGGGATCGGTCATTGCGAGCCTCGAGCTTGACGAGCGCCAGCTGGCCCTCGGTATAGGTCGCCAGCAGTTCGTCGATCTCCTGCGTGCTGATCTTGGTGGCCGTGGCGTTCGCGCCTAGGTACACACCCGGGGCCTCGTTGCGCGCGCCGCCGAGAAACGCGATCTGCTCGGTGAACATGCACGCCGCGAACGTGCCGATTCCGCCCTTCTGGACCTGCGCGCCGTCGATGCGCTGGAAGGGGAAGCCCGCCGCGCCGATGTTGTCGAACACCTCGATGGTGTTGCGGTTGATCGCGTACACCTCGTTGCGCAGCTTGACGAGCGCCACCACGGGATCGGGGTCGGCCTCGCTGGAGCCGTATTTCAGCGGGTTGACCGCAAACGGGTTGTTTAATTCAGTGACCACGAGGAACTCGCCATCCGTGGTCATCCAGTACCCGTCAACCCAGCACATGTCCACGACGGTGCCGAGGTCGGGGTCGGTGTTCTGCGTGAGCGTGCTGGTCGCCGGGTTCCAGAACCACAGGTTACCCGCCGACGCGATGCCCAGCAGATCGAACGAGTAGTCGAGCGTGACCAGCCGCCCGTCGTTGCCCACATCGCCCAGCACCGTGACCGTGCCGCCGGCGGACACCGTGACGAGCTTGCTGCCCATGACGCGGTAGCAGACCCCCTGCCAGTTGATCCCGCCCCGGTCGTTCCCAGGCCCCGTGCCGTTGCCGACGATGCCGTCAGCAGGTCGCAGGTAGGCGTCGCTGATCCCGCTGCCGTTTGGCGTCGGGACGAGGTTGACCGGGTAGGCCGTGCGGATGTCGCCGGCCTGATCGGTGTAGACGCCTGCGAGGATCGGGATCTGCGCCACGGGTCAGCACTTCCACTTCTTGAGCGCGAGCGCCTTGCGCGTCGGTCGGCCCTTGTCGTCCTTCATCGGGCCAGGCACGCCGCTCATACGGGCGCAGAACGACGCCTTGCGCCCCTTGTCCTTCTCGGTCTTGGGGTTCGGCGCGGGTGGCTTGAGGTTCGCGCCCTCGGTGCGCCTGTAGTGAGCGCGGCCGGCAGCGTTCAGCCCGCCCGAGGGGTTCTGGTGGGCCTTCTTGACCATCAGGAGATCCGGTACCACGAGTTCGTAGACAGCACGAACCTCATGCGGAAGAAGTCCTCGGCCGCGAGCGTCGTCGGGTCGCCGTAGGCCGCAGACGCGCCGTTGAGCGACAGCGTGAAGGCCGTGATCTGCTGCGTCGTGCTGACGAGCACCTCGGTGCCATCGGGCGTCGCGGTGTTCAGCGGCAGCGTGATCGTGCCAGTGGCGAGCGTGCTGATCGGTTGCAGGATGATCCACTGCTGCTGCGCCACGGGCGTGGGCACGGCGATGCTGAAGCCGGTCGTGGGCACGTAGACGTTGGTCGCCATCGTCGGCGCGGCGAACGTGGTCTGAAAGTACGTCAGCAGCGCGGAGATGGAGAGCTTGCGGGCATCGCCGTTCGTGCTGCTGTAGACCGGCAGCAGATCAGCGCCGCTGACCTGCGCCATCTGGCTGAGTTGGTTGATCGTTGCCATCGAGTTACTCCAGAGTCAGGTCGCCATCGCCACCCACCGCCACGCGGTCCACGGGAGGCCGAACGAAGGGGTTGCCGTAGTCGCGCCACGCCTTCCAGCCTGCGCCGCTGGGCAGCGAGGAGGGAAACTGCTGCTGCTGGGGCATGGCGGCGCGTGAGAGCAGCGTGTTGTAGCCGGCGCGGCCAGTCACTGCGGTCTGCTGGTTTAGGCTCTTGCCGAACCCCGGCGCGATGCGCATGGCGAGGTTGCAGATGATCGCCTCGTTGGCCGAGTCGGGCACGCCGCTCTCGGCGTCGATGTCGCTGAACTCAGGCGAGCCCGGCAGGGGGTAGCCCAGACGGATGCCCTTGCCGTTCCACTCGGCCATCATCGCATCCAGGCGGCGCAGCGCCGTCTCCAGATCCTGCGGCTGGAGGTCGAACACGTACGACGCCAGGCCGATCTCCTCAAAGGCCGCGGTGACGAACTGGCGCTTGCTGTAGGTCATGGTTAGAACGCGATCGTGCCGGTGCCGGCGGTGAATCGGTAGACGCGGAACCCGGCGCGCGTGGCGGTATCGACGGTGTAGGTCAGGCCGCCGCTGATGCTGGCAGCGGCTGTGAAAGTGTCGGGGTATGCAATGATGACCACGCCAGAGCCGCCTGCGCCGCCGCTTTGCTTCTGCCAACTGCCACCACCACCACCGCCAGTGTTTGCAGAACCCGCAGTCGCCCCCGGACCACCTGCCCCACCGCCCCCAGCCCCTCCAGTTCCTTGTGCGCCACCGCCACCGCCAGCATATGTAACTGACGCACCAGTGATTGAAGAAGCAGTCCCATCTCCTCCGTTATTCGCGCCACCCACCGCACTTGCCCCGCCACCGCCACCGCCACGGTTTGACTGGTTCGCCGTGCCGCCGTCGTTTCCTTGTCCTGCCGTTCCAGTTCCGGGGGAACCGTAAAGCGGTGTAAATGGTTCAGTTCCACCGCCACCGCCAGAGCCTCCGTTGCGAGCGGCAGTGGTGCTATACCCACCACCGCCACCGCCCGTTGACGTAATAGTGCTGAAAACTGAGTTGCTTCCAGAGTTTCCTATACCAGCCACAATGGTGCCACCCGCGCCAACCGTGACCGTATAAGGCGTGCCCGTTGCAACCGCAAAACCCGTGGCGGTTCTAAATCCACCAGCGCCGCCACCACCGCCTAAATGATTATCTGGACTTGCTCCACCAGCGGTTCCCCCAGCACCGCCACCGGCAACGACGAGATACTCGACGCTGGATGGCGCGGCCGGAGCAGGAACGCCGAAAAACCTTGCCCGACTGCGGCTGCGCGTCAGCGGAAACATTGGATCAGTACCCTTCGCCTGCCATGATGTGCAAGGAGCCGGTGCTGGCGGCGGTGATGTACGCCACGGTGTTCGCGTCTTGGTCTTTTGAGATCGACACCTGCGTGCTTGGCAGGACAACGTAATCTGCCGTGGTGGCGGTCGTTGACCCTGTGCCAACGCGAACGTAACTGGCAACCGTCGTGCTTAGGTTCGTGATGACGAGCGACTTCGACCCCCGCCCCAGCGTGCTCGACGCGGAACTGTTCGTAGGCGCTACGGTGATGCCCGTGCCGTAGGCCGGGCCGAATGATGCTTGTATGGCCATGTGGCCTCCTAGATCGGGTCTTCGTTGGTAGGTGCCATCGCCGCGTTGATCCGCGCCAGCAGCGTCTCGTCGCTCCACCGCTTGTCCACCTTCAGACCGAGCAGCGCGGCCTGGGCCAGCATCTCCTCGCGGGTCGGCGGGGCGTTGTCCTCGATCACCTCGCCCACGACGGCCTCGACCTGGGGCGATTCGGTGGGCGCAGCGGGAGCCGTGAACGCCTCAATGGCGGCCGGAACCGTTTCGTGCCAGCCTTCGGAGAGCGCCTTGTCCAGATCAGCGAGGTCAATGCCCAGCGCGTCGAACGTGATGCCGTTGGTGATTAGGTGCCGCCCCGGGCAGCGATAGACGATGGTCGTGCTCATTTCTTCCTCGCGGTCTTGGCCGACTCACGAAACGCCTTGGCGGTCGGCGCACCAGCCGCACCAGGCTTGCGCATCTTCTCGCCGCTGCCCGCCTTGATCCGCTCGCGCTTGGCGGCGATGTTGGCGTACAGGCCCGGGGGCTTGGCCTTCACTTCTTCCCCCTCGGGTTCGGCCCCGGCCCCTTGGAGGGCTTGCCGGCCTTCATTGCAGCCGTGCGCGCGGTGGACAGTGCGATGGCGACAGCCTGCTTCTGCGGCTTGCCCGACTTCATCTCCTTGGAGACGTTGGCCGAGATCGACTTCTGCGAGTAGCCCTTCTTCAGCGGCACGGTGTGCTCCTCAGATGTGAAAACGCGGGCGGCAGCTTGTCACCACCGCCCGCGCGTCATGCACCTACGATCAGCCTAGGCGGTACGTCACGAAGGTGGCCGCCGCCGTCTTGCGGGTGCGGAACTGCGCCGATGTGGACAGCGCCACAGTGCCAGAACCGACCAAGGTATGACCCGAGGCAGCCGCAGTCACCGTAAAGGCGTTGGTGGCGCCCGTGTTAATCACCGCCCAATCGAACGAGTCGTTCACGTTCCACAGGCTTTTCGGGTCCATCGCAGCACCCGTGTCCAGCGTGGCCGTGACAGCCGCCGCCGTGGTCGAGGTAACGATGCCGGTCAGGCACAGTTGCGCCGTCAGCGTGCCAGTTGCGTCGAGCGTGCCGGGAGCGACCTGCACCGGCGACAGCAGACGGAACTGCTGCACCACGGGGTTTGTGCCCACCTCGTACAGCACCTCCAGACCACCCGATGCGTCGAGCACGATCTCGGTAGCGTTGGTGAACGGACCGAAGACAGACTGCGTGTTCGGGGCGACGGTGCCAACGAACACGACGCGGGTCGGGAAGTTGGCGGTAGCGAGGTTGCGGGAAACCGTGACGGTGCCCTGCGAGAAGACGGCGATGGAGCCGCCCGCCGGGACCGGCACAACGACGGTGCCTTGTTCAGCGAGGATATTGGACATGGTGGAATGTTCCTTTCAGGATGGTAGTGGCCGGGCCGCGCTAAGGCGGCCCGTGCTCATCAGGTCTGACCGAACATGATGATGCCCGACATCTGCGGCTGCTTGTTCACGACGCCGTACAGCGTATCGACGCGGTACTTGGTCTTCAGCGTGTTGATGTCGTATTGTTTCGACATCACCAGTTCGATGCCCTGGTCCGTCGAGGCGCGCATCACGGCAGCACCGGCATCGCTCGGCATCGCATAGCGACCCGGCAGGATCTCGATGCTGTCCTTGTACCAGAACGGGTTGGCCGCAGCGGTCTGCGTGTTCTGGAACGTGATCGCAGCACCAGCCGCCGCCGTGTTCACGACGCAGTTCTGGTATTGCAGTTCGGCGTCCGAGCCACCCTGCGCGGTAATCAGCGGCGGGCTGATGACCAGCGTGGTGCCAGAGGGAACCGAGATCACACGGAAGGTCTTGGTCAAGCCCGTGTCGCC
>CAZWDF010000082.1:0-5787 GCA_964632335.1 uncultured Candidatus Saccharibacteria bacterium
CCTCTGTAAGTGCAGTTTTGGTTTTGGCTGCTTCTGCCGCTTTTCTTTTGGCAAGCCACGCCAAAAATCCTGATAATACAGCTAAAGCCGCTTCAATCGGTAGTGCATAAGGATTAAACGCCGATGATGCGGCATTGCCTGCCCGTGCCATTGCAATAAAGTCTTGTAACGAATCGCCTGTCAGCTCAACATTCTTGACTGCGGTTGATACAACAGATATATCGGCCTGAACCTTGTTAATTTCTGCATTTAGGTGCTCAACTTTTTTATTCAAGTTAGGGTCGACAATGCCCGCCGTTGTCAGTTGTTGAGTTATATCTGCCGCCGTTGACTGCAAAGTATTAACAGAACTTTGCAGTTTCTCCTGTTGTGTGGCTATCTGCTGTACCTGTTCGGGTGTCAGGCAACCGTCAGCTCCGAACATCAGCACTGCCATAAACAAAATTGCTAAAAGATTCTTTTTCATTTTGTTACTCCTTAAAAATATTATTTTTTGTTTCTGAAAGAGCCGAACCCAGTGTCCCGATACCTTTCAGAATCTTATCCTGTTTTTTAAATCCTGTTTGCTCTTTGACTTTGGCTACAAACAAAGCTTTTTTATTAATGGCATTTGACTCGGCCGCTAATCTGGCCCACTTGGCAGCATCTCTGAAGATTGATAACTGCAATCTTCGGCCCTGACACTCTCTGATTAGGTGTTTGATGATATTTTTGAAGGTATTTATCTCTCGAGCGTTTGGATGCAGAAATTCAGCGATTTGCTCAGACAAGAGCTTTGCCTGCTGAGCTATTTTCAAATCCAAATCCAATCTATGTTGAGCAGAAAATTCAACACCTTTGGTTTTGTTATCTGCTTTGTTATATAGCTTTGGTATTATTGTCTCCCGATTTTCAGGGATAGGGGTATCCTTGTTTTCAGGGAGACCCTCTCCCCATTTTCGGGGATAGGGGCTATCCCTGTTTTCGGGGATAGGGGTATCCCCGCTTTCGGGGATAGGTCTCTGCCATATTTCAGGATTGACTCTAAGGCTTCTTTTATTACCGTTTTTTTTGTCTATTTTTGAGATGATATAGCCCCTTGAGCACAGGGCGGTAGTTATGCAGGATACCGTTTTTTTATTTAGCCCGAAAAACTCTGCAAAATACTTATTCGATGCGAAGCATCCGTTTTTCTCATCTTCGAGACTATCTATTTCAGCCAAAAAAACCTTTTCCTGAGTTGACAGCTCTTCTGAAATCCAAATCTTTTTTGGTATCCAGATACCTTTGAATTTTCTCTTTGGATTTTCGACCTTCAATCGGCACCATCCATAATGCATTTATCAGCCATACATCCCATCTTTTTATTCCATGCGGGGCATTCCGCCTTCGTATATAGGCATAAATTCTCGGGCACTTCCCGGCTTTGAACCGTCCCTTCCGGCACACCCCAGATTTGCTCATCTGTCAATGGTTTCGCTGGCATAATTTTTACCCGAATAAAGATGCCGACTAATTGGTTCTTAATCTTTCTAAAATTGGCTTCTCCATCTGCCTTTGAAAAAATTCTTTTCGATATCTGCAATTCAAACACTGCTCTGGCGGAGTAACAAATTTATGCTGCTTGTCCGGCAATCTCTCCCAGCCCGCCGGTTGCCTGTAATCACCCTGGACAGCCCAGAAATGATATGTCTTTTTCTCATCCTCCCAGGTACCCCTGTAAACTCCAATATCTTTAACGATTCTGTGGATATTAACGAGCTCATGCCTGCGGGCTGTAACCTGATTGATTTTCCAGTGCCGCTTTAAGTCCCTCGGCTTTAATGACCTTTGCTCCTTCTGATTCAGCGCTTCGAGAATCCGCAGGTCATGGGCAGGCCCGATTTCCTCAAGAATCTCAAGGACCGCCTGCTGGTCCGGCTCCAGCCTTTTATTTACCTTCTCCAGTGCGAGCAAACTCGTATCTTTAACTGCCGTATTCATTAATCATTAACCTGCAGGATTTTTATCTCTTCGATTGCATAGCTGCCGCATTTGGGGCATTGTTCGGGTTTTCTTTTTCCAAATCCCGACCCGCATTCATAACATTCGAATTCAGCCGTAACATCTCCTTCTTTAAGTTTTTTTATCTGCTCTTCGATGTCAATATCTGCCGGTAAAGCACACATCTTCTCCGGCCTTATGGAAAATTTCTCTTGGGCAGCCCTCTTTTCTCCAGTTCGACATCTATCGCCTTCGCCGCTTCAATCTCTGTAGGAAATCCACCTGTGGTGATATTCCTGCCATTAACCCATATACACGCACGCCACGGTTTTTTACTGCTTTTTTTGCAGAAACTCACACCGTAATACTGTGATGATTTATTTTTTCTCTGCTTATATACTTTATGAGGTTTGACGACGCTCTCGGCTTTTGGTTTGTTGCTCGGGGCATCATTCACCTTCGGCATATTTATAATTGCAAATCCGGCCAAGGGGTGTTCGACCGTAATCCGTTCGTTCGTCTCCAGATTTTTCAACACCGCCGCCTTGATTAGTTTTTCAATTTTATAGATGCCGCCCTTGCCATCGGTTAGATATACTGGTTTTTTCTTATACATTTTTAGCTCCTTTAATTTATGTTTTTATTTTCCCATTGCGTTGAGCAGAACCGTCTGAACCTCTGCCGGCACAGGTCCATCTCTAATTTGCTCATCTGTTGTCCTGATGTAGTTGCATCCAAAAGAAAACAATGCTCCTGTATCTCCTCTTCCGTGACTCTGCACATCGGCTCCACTTTCAAAGAGTAGGGATTGGTCATCATTGACCAGCGTTGCTGTTTGATTTCGTTTTCTATGTCCATTCGGCCTCCCTGCCTCGCCCCTTAGGGGCTGGGCAGGGTCATTCCCTTTTGAATTTATCAAAAAAATACCTTACGTTTCGTTTCCAGTTTTCATTACCCTGCGGGTCCACAGAAGCAGGGCAATATCTATCACCCAGAAAATCTATAAATTCATCATTACTTTTTGCCACGGATTTCACTGATTGCACTGTACTTTTATTTTGAATCTGTGTTAATCTGTGTTCATCTATGGCCGATTCCCATCGACACCTGTTTTTGCCGATTGTCGCCGCCGCCCATCCCGCCTGAATATCAAGTGAGTCCTCTGGCCTCTCGGCAATCTGCTTTAGGCATCGCGGATGCAATATTCCGAACTCCCTGCTAGGCCTGCCGTTCTCCGCCTTTCTGATAGCCAGTAGGAGCAGGAAATCATCGCCCCTGCATTTATTCCGCTCCGCTGCCCTGAAGATTACTCGGAGCTCCTCGATGGGTATATCACCATTGACCTGCACCTCAACCGCTCCGCTGCAGCAATACTCCGGGGAGGAAAATACCGCGAGCAGCATCGCAAAAATTGCCTGCAGGGCATTTATGATTTTGGATTTATGATTTGCAATTTTCATTTTGATTTATTCCATTCCGCATCGAAATTTTGAAAAGCAAGATTAAACAAGCCATTTCTGAAATCCCCACTGACTTGCATAACATTTTTGAATTGATAATTTGCCAGCAATGGTTCAAATCCAACTTTTGTAAGAATAAAATCTGCTTCGGTTTGATTTGTGTTGGCAAAGTTTCCTTCTGTGTGAAAACCATCATGGTTGCCGTTCTTAAATATCGCTTGAAAACCATCACCGTAATTATGAAACACTATACCTATCGTCCCCGCTCTATTGCCGAGACAATCCCTTTTTAATTTAACTATTGTTCCGACTTTCATTTTTACCTTTCTGAAAATCCCCTTGCGGGGCCGCCTTGGTCAACCCCGCAAGGTCTCATTAAGGAATGTTTTTGTGGCCGGTGTTTTTACCCACCGCCGGCTGGGGCTTATGCGAGTATTCATTTTTCAAAATGCAGCGGACGGTTTGGAATAATTCCCTGTTCCGCCCGCTGCCGACTCAATTAGCCATTCCCTGGCTTACTCTTTGCGACCTTCCCTAAGGGACGATCTGCCTCTGCTCTACCCTGCGTTTATTTCTTAAAAGGGGCGGTAGTTTTTGGAGTGGTGTTGACAAACGCCGCTACTCGCCCCAGTAAATTTTATTAAGCCGGGAGCTCGCGAAAGGCCCCCGGCTTCCGAGGAGGGTGATGGTAAGCTTTATAATGACGATTTTAGAAATGATGGCCTGCAGCTCGTGGTTGTTAATTTGGCTGACTTATTACAGACTTTCTGTGATTGCCTTATCGACACGCAGGAGGTCGTTGGTTCGAGTCCAATACCGCCCACTGTCGTTTTCGTTTTTGCGGGATATTGCATTTGTGTAATATCCCGCTTTTATTGCATCTAAAGCTATCTTGCGGGCCTGTTCAAATTGCTGACCCCGGGTAGCAATATAATAAGTCATCATCGTTTTTGGGTTCGAATGTCCCGAAAGCCGCATTACGAAATGCTCCGGCAGCTCATTTGCCATATCAGTGATAAATGTCTTTCTCAGGCTGTGAAAATCGCCGATTTGCCTACCGAACGCCTTTCTCTGAATGTTCACAAAGTCCCTTCTGAAATTCTCATTCGGACATTTTCGGATTCTGCCGGTTAATAATCCTGCTTTTTTCAATCTTAGCAGATTTTCATAACGCCTTTCAGACAGTAACGGATAAAAGCAGCTCATATCCAACAATGCTAATTCAATCAGTTTTATCACGGGCACTTTGCGAATCTCTTTATCCTTCGGCTCCCATTCCCAGGTCCTTTCGGTGTTCCTTTTTGGCTCTACAAAGACAAATCCGCCTCGGACATTTTCTTTTGTCAAATTTAACAGCTCTCCTCGTCGCAATCCTGTTGTTCGAGCTGCGAGAAGAATCGCTCTCCATTTTTGATTTGGTGCAAATCGCAAAAGTTGGTCAAATTCCCATTCTTCATAAAGCCGAATCGGTCTTTGTGTTACCTTGATTTGCTTGCATTGAGCCAGTGGATTTTCGCCGAGCATTTTTATTTTGACAGCCCAGCCGAATACCGGCTTCATCGCTCGCAGATACATATTGACCGTATTTTTGCTGCTGCCATATTGAAGTAACCATCCTTTATATTGCTCACCATGTCGATATGTCACTCGGTCAATAAGCAAATCACCGATTACTCTGATAAGATATTTGAATGCCCGCTGCGTTGTCTCTTTTGTGGAATCCGATAGCCACCATTGCTCTAATAAATACTGCTGAAAAACTGTGCTCAACTTAATCATAATCATCACCTCCTCGATATAGTCGAGCTACAGGCCGGCAGTTACATTACTGTCCGCCTTCGCTCGCGTCAAGCACCAGCCTTCTGAGCCAATCACCCTTATGAACTTGTAAAAGAGCTGAAATTTATATATTACCCTTGCCCTTTCGGGCAGCTTTTCTCTTGATTTGCCCCGGCAGTTTTTGCTATAATCCTAATAGAGGTAGGGAAGCCATCTGAGAACTCGGTTAAAATTCTGTCATAGTTTGCAGGAATCAAACTTTTTCGAGCGTTTGTCATGCTCAATATAAATCGACTATCGATTGATTTTTGTCAACACATAAATACACGATTTTGTGATTATTTATATGTTTATGCACATAAGTATTTATGTATAAAACAGTTGCATAATAATATTATTTTTTATAAAATTTGATATTTATGCCAAATAGACGCTCGACTATTGAATTTACCGATATAACAGAGCCGTTGCTTAAGGAACTTGAATTATCAGGTTTTGATATTCGAGGAATAGTAAATGGGGCTATTATTATCTTCAGCAAATTAACAGGTGATGAACAAAAAAACGCAATTGCAGAAGCTGGCGG